>JAHIVC010000042.1 GCA_018816945.1 Bacteroidota bacterium
AGGATTTGATTCAAGATTTAGTTCTTGGCTTCCTTATGATTCACCAGAATTAGAAAATCCTAAAATGGAATTAAAAGGATTTTTTAGGTCGTGTGCGATGATTGAAAAGAATTTGTCTTTGGTAGCATTTGATTCATTTAATGCGATAATATTTTCTTGTATTTTATTTTTTTGAGCTTGAAGTATTGATTGATTTTCTTCAAGTATAAGATTCTTTTGTTTGATTTCATTGGTGCGTTCTTTAACACGTTCTTCCAGTTTTAATTTGTCCTTTTTGAGTTCACTCAATCGAATTCTGAATATTATAATAATAAGTAGTAGAAAAGTGGCAATGAAAAGAATGTAAAAAGTACTGGTTTTCCACCAGGGTGGGATTATAATGATTTTTATTGATCTGCCCTCTTCGTTCCATATACCATTACTGCTTGATCCAATCACTTTAAAAGTATATTCTCCTGCCGGAAGATTCGTATATGTAGCGTGACGCCTTGTTCCAAGCCTGTTCCACTCTTTTTCAAAATTTTCGAGCATATACGCATATTGATTTTTTTCGGTATAGGTGTAATCAAGGGCCGTAAAACTGAATGAGAAGATGTCTTCCCTGTGTGTTAATTTAATGGTGTCTGTTACGATGATCGATTTTTGTAAAATACGCTTCCCGTTGATTGAATCGAATGGCGATATAGATTTATTAAAAAGCTGAAAATCGGAAATTAAAACCGGAGGGATATATTTTTTCTGAACCAGATTTTGAGGTTTAAACACATTTAATCCATTGATCCCCCCAAAATAAATATCACCTTCAGAGCTTTTATAGTAGGCCCCTGAATTAAATTCACCTTCCTGTAATCCATCCTCAACACCAAAATTGGTAAACTCTTTATTTATGGGATCGAGTTTTGATAGACCACGATTGGTACTCATCCATAAATTGTACTCGTTGTCTTCGATGATCCCATATACTACATTGTTGACCAGCCCGTCTGTTTCATTAAATCGCGAAATTTTCCTGCTTAATGGTTCAATTTTATTCAGTCCTCCTCCATAAGTGCCAACCCAAATATTACCTGAATGATCTTCAGTTACACCCATGATCAGGTGATGACTTAAACTATTTTCATTGTTCGGGTCAGGGATATACCTATCAAAGATTTCTTTTTCCGGATCAAATTTGGCGACACCATTTCCTGTTCCTATCCATAACTCTCCATTTTTGTTACCGATAATGGAATATACCCGATTGTCATTCAAACTATTCGAATTACCTTCTTCATAATTATAACATTTGAATTTATCAGTCGTAGGATCAAGCCGATTTAATCCACCCGAAACAGTACCAATCCAGATCATCCCATTTCTGTCTTCAAAAATTGCCCTGATGTTATTATTACTGAGACCATCATTGCTCAAATTATTTTTACGGTAATGTTTAAAGATTTTAGTTTGCGGATCGTATTTACTTATACCTGCATCTCTGGTGCCAATCCAAATATTTCCTTTTTTATCCTGAAAAACCACCCTGATCAAATTACTGGATATGGAATTTGGATCATTTGGATTGTTTAGGAGATGTGTATATTTCCCTGCTTTTTTATCAAAAATACTGATTCCCTCGTGTGTGCCAATCCAAAGAAGATGATTGTTGTCCAACAGAATAGAACGTATTTCATTACTTATTAAGCTATTTGGATTGTTAAGATCATGGTAGAAATATCCGAAATTTTCATTGTTTGTATTTGTTTTATTTAGCACGGTTGCTCCTATCCACAGGATTCCGGATCGATCTTCGAAAATTTTCCGAACTCCATTATCGCTCAGACTTATCGGATTCCCTGGTTGATTTATCCATCTCGTGAAATGTTTGGTTTCCCGGTCGTACAAATTGAGTCCCCCGCCATCAACACCAATCCATAAATGTTGATAACTATCTTCAAAAATTGAAGTTATGAAATTGCCCCCGATGCTATTATTATCTTCAGGTATTGTTTCATATGATGTAAACCGATTTGATGCCTTATCATAAAGATTTAAACCTTTATCAGTACCGATCCATATATTTTGTTGCTTATCTTCATAAATACAGGTGATGTTGTTACGGCTAAGCCCATCTTTAATAGTAAATAAGCGAAAGTCATTAGTTACGGAATTAATCCTTAATAACCCATTTGAGGAACCTATCCAAATCATTCCTGATTCTGTCTCGGAAGTATAAATGGCATTTATTGCCCGAGGATTTTGTTCAATGGGGTTTCGGTTTTGATGACTGTATTTTGTAAATTTAAGTGTTGTCATATCAAAACCGAATATCCCATGATTGGTGCCTATCCATAACAAATTCGGATCGGTTTTGGATTGGGCAATCACATTAATGTTTTTGTTTGTATTATTCAAAGGGATAGAATCGCTTCCGTGATTTTCATAATGAATAAATCTTTCGGTTATGAAATCATATCGATTTAATCCCGATTCGGTTCCTATCCAAAAATTTTCCTTACTGTCAATAAATAGGCATAATACATAACTGTCTGAAATAGAATTAGGATTAGCCGGATCATTCCTGTAAATTTTAAAATCGTAACCATCATATCGGTTTAGCCCATCTTGAGTTCCAATCCAAATAAATCCATATTTATCCTGAACAATCCCACTAATAAAAGCTTGAGAAAGTCCATCTTTAGGTGTAAGATGTTGAAATCTTAAAGAAAGATTTTGCGACTTGGCAGTCATGAAAGAAAAGAGTATAACCAAGAAAATACATAAAATCTTCTTCATCTGTTATTATTTATTTTTCATGAGCCAAATGGAATACGCTATGATGAAGTTTAATATCATCTTCGTTTGGTGTTTTCCAATCATGGCTATTTCATAAATCAGATTTCATTTATTAGTTTTTATCAAAAAATTAATACAATTTAATTTGCATTATGGTAAAAGTCAATTCAATCTATCAGGTTCACAATGTCTGATAAACTTAGTGGTATTGATTTTAGGTGCAACTGGTTTATGGCTCAATGTAAATTTATACGTCGAGGTATCTAAAAGGTTCGTTTTCAACAAATTTTATTTTGTTTTTTGAGCAACAAATATCAGATGGTCGGTATTATAACCCCTGGTTCTGGCTTTTATCAACAATTGTTCAATAATGACGTGATCCAACTGGGGAGTACGACTTAATATCCAAAGGTATTTGCTGGATGAACTTCCAAGTAAAACCCATTGATAGTCGGGGTCCAGTTCCATTACATAATAATCGCCATAGAAAAATAGAAAAAAGGATACTTTAAGCTTTGCCGGGTCATCCGGATTTGGAATATAAGCTTTTCCGATGGCGGTTTTTAATTTCCCATCAAGTGAATTTTCATAACCTTGGTTCACAACCTTGATTTTTCCATCTGCACGGATCGAATAGGTGGCTGTAACACCTACCAATCCTTTCTCAAATGAATGCGGAAAACGCGCAATTTCATACCATTTCCCCAAGTATTTTTCCAATTCAAAATTTTGAACTGTTCGTGTATCCATTATAGCACTTTTAGTTTGACAAGAAACAATAGTATTGATTAAAAGTAATGAAATAATTAGAGCGAAATTTTTCATGTGTTTATTTCATATACTTTATTAAATAGGTCACACAGCTTGTCCCGATTAATCGGGAGAATACGCCATGAAATAGTTATTCCCGGTTTGTGTGAAATTTTATTTCTCATGGCTATTTCATATGTTCTTTTTGAGTAAAACAAGAAGTGCGTCTTCGATTTTTTCAAATTTAAATTTGAATCCTGTTTTTATTATTTTACCAGAAGTAATCCGGCTTCCGTTTAAAAGAATACTTGACATTTCACCAAAAAATACTTTGAGCAGGATTCCGGGTAAATTTGGAAATTTTATTTTTTTGGTTATGATTTTTATTCTTTTAGTTAATTCATCTTGATTGCAATGTTCAGGTGAAACCGCATTATAAATGCCCCTTATTTTTTCATTCTCAATGGAATAATGATACATACTGATCAGATCATCAATATGTATCCATGGAATATATTGTTTGCCGGAACCGATTCCGGCTACAAATCCATATTTAAGGCTTTGGGTCATTTTAGGGAAAGCACCTTGAGTTTTATCAAAAACTACTCCTGTGCGCAAAATAACCGTTCTTACTCCTAAACTTTCAAATTTAAGTGAGGCATCTTCCCATTTTTTACAGACATCTGCAAGGAAATCAACCCCCACCTGATCTGTTTCATTAAAAATATGCTCAGAAGTGATGGACCCATAATATCCAACGGCCGATGCAGTTATGAATGCTTTTGGCTTGTGTTTAAGATTTCTGATGTATTCAAACAAGAGTTTTGAAGAAACAAGCCTGCTATCCCTGATCTTTTGTTTTTGCTGCTTTGTCCATCTGGCATCGGCAATACCAGTTCCTGCCAAGTTGATAAGATAATCGGTTCGGTCAAAGGCTTGGTCTTGTATATACCCCTTGTTAATGTCCCAGGTAAATTGTTCAAATACAGAATCTTTGTTCTTTTTCCTGGTTAATATTGAAACATGATAGTGCTTCTCACGTAGCTTTTGGGCCAAATGATTTCCTATCAATCCTGATCCGCCTGCAATTAGAACTTTTTTTCCTGATTCCATGTGTTATTTGCAGGGAGGACTATTTTATGGGTTCATATTCGAAAACATACTTTTGGAATTTTCCAAACGAAAACTTCCAGATAATTTCTGTAAGAAGTCCTTCCTGATTATAAAAATAGGTGATTTTTGCATCAAAACCATCTGAGCCGAAAAAATTTGCATGATCGAGCAGACCATAGCAATTGTAATAAAAAGTCAGATCGCCGCTCAGCCATCGGTCGAAATTTTTATATCGTGCTTTTTCAAGCTCCCCAAATTTATTGTAGAGATAGGATTCATAACCTTCTATCGTGTCATTTTTATAAGCTGTGCGTAAAATAAGGTTGTCATCTTTATCGTACTCGTAGGTGAATATCGATTTGCTATTATCAGGATAGGTTCTGGTGGATGAAATTAGTTTTTTATTCTTATCGTATTTATAATTTGTCAGGGTAACGAGACTGTCGGTTCGGATAAATTTCTTCAGTATTAGTAAACCATTAGCATCATAAGTATAAATCGAGGGTCCCCCCACTTCGTTGTTAAAAGTGTAATCTTCATGTCTAACCCTGCACTTACTTGAATTTGAAACAAAAGGATTCGAGTAGTAATTGAGATGAGTTTCAATATTTTCGTATTCGTAATGAAAAGTCTGACTCCATTTGCCCAGGAAATCCCAATGCTCATAAATAAGGTTGCCGAAATTGTCATAACTATAATCCATATTGCAGGTAACGGTTTCTCCTTTTTTAATGACACCTTTGGTTAATCTGCCTTTTGCATCATAAAAATAAGTGGCTATACCTTCAAGCCAGCCTTTGTGTTTTTTAAAATTTGATTGTTTTAATACTTTCGCATCATAGGTATGATCGGCGGAACCATTTACTCCATCCGATCGGTGAAAATATTCGCTTATTTTATTTCCTTTGTCGTTGTTGATGAAGAGTTCGAAAGATGTAATGGTATCGGTGAAATCCCGATAGGTTGCCTTTAACAATCCTTTATCATCGTATTGATAGTAATTAACAGAAGCCCGGCGTTTATCATTCCACGACCAGAATGCTCTCACCATTTTCCCTGAATGGTCATACTGGAACCTGGTAAAACTTTTTTCACCACTCGTGTTTTCATAATTTGACCTGATAATTCGGTAAGCATCAGATGCATCGCCAAATGGTTGTCCGAATAACTGAAAAAACTGTAAAAAAATCACAGTGAACAGCAAAATATTTTTCATAATATCTGGATTAAAAATACATTAAACCATAAAATACTTTTTATTGGTTAGATTATCTATTTCAATATTTTCTATATCTCCCGGAATGCAAGAATTCCTTTCTACACAAAAATGTAAAAGAATAATTAATAAGAATAACAATTTGGATATCACCCTATTGGAATTTTAAAAATTTATGAATGATAATAGCTGTATGCCTGGTTATAGGAAAAAAGTTGTGTCAAAGGAACGCATATTTTGATGTGGGCAACGAATTTTTTTGCTAAACTTTGGAATAATTAGTAAATTTCAGAATAATATTTTACACAAATGAAAATAAATTTAAATGGAAAATAAAATGACTGAGAACAAGCGGCTGGGGCTGTATGTTATCGGATTATCGATATTTTTTGGATTGGCTGCACTGGGTTTCCTTCTCGGCAATGCAGCGTTAAGGTACAGGGCATTTGAGCGAACAGTTACCGTGAAAGGTTTGTCGGAAAGGGATTATGATGCTGATGTTTTGATATGGCCTATACAATTCAGTGAAGCAAGTAATAATTTAGAAAGTCTATATACCTCAATTGAATCGGGTAGTGCGAAAATCAGGAAGTTTCTGGAGGAGAACGGCATCCAGGCAAGTGAAATCACCTATTCGTCACCATCCATTACGGATAAATCAGCTCAGCAGTGGGGCAGCAATGAAAGGGCGGAATTTCGTTATACAGCGATGCAGACAGTAACGGTATATTCAAAAGATATTCAAAGCATTCGAAGGGTAATGGCTTCATTATCAGAATTAGGTAAAAAGGGCATTGCATTCATTGGTAATAATTATGAAAATGAACCTGAGTATATATTTTCAAGGTTAAATGAAGTAAAACCGGAAATGATTGAGGAGGCTACCAAAAATGCACGAGAAGTTGCTGAGAAATTTGCTGCAGATTCAAAAAGTACGTTGGGCAAAATAAAAAATGCGATACAGGGTCAGTTTACCATCGAATCAAGAGATAAAAATAATCCTCATATAAAAAAGATTAGAGTAGTTTCAACAGTTGTGTATTATCTTTCTGATTAAAGTCTTGTTTTCTTTTGCCTATCTTTGAATAGAAGTTGATAGCTTATTTTGTTCCAAATTTATAATTCAATAATGACAATTAAAAAAGCCTGCCGGAATCCGACAGGCTTTTTTAATGATAAAAAATTTTCAATAAATATTATACTACGCGCACATCTACTGCATTTAATCCTTTTTTACCTTCTTTTAATTCAAAGTTTACTGAGTCACCTTCGTGGATTTCATTGATTAATCCAGATACATGCACAAAGTATTCACTTTTTGAATTTTCTTCGATGATGAATCCAAATCCTTTGGACTCGTTGAAGAATTTTACTGTTCCGTTTTTCATTGTTAAAATAAATTGTTAAAATAAAATTAGGCGGCAAAGATAAAGGTATTTTCTTATAATCTGTAAGTTTTATTAAAAATAAGTTTTCTTATTATAACGTGAGTTCGATATAAGAAAACATTAAAAAACAGACTTCCTATGTCATAAGCGCTTTAATAAATTAAGATAAAAGACGTTAGAATTTAGATATTAGACAAATGAAGGGTTTAATCCATAGTTTAACTTCTAATATCTAACGTTTTAATAACTCAAAAGGCTAAATCTCAGACATACTGAACCAGTTTCAGGAGAAATGCTTCGATCGAACTGAGGTGAATTAAAATGTTACCGTATTGGTTTCCATTATCGTTGTTCCGCTTGAGGTAAAATAATGGTAAAAGTACTTCCTTCGCCCTTTTTACTTTGAACTTTAATGTCCCCTCCATTTTTTGTGGCAAAGTTTTTACAGATGATTAAACCCAAACCTGTTCCTTTTTCATTGTTCGTTCCGGCTGTAGATTTATTTTTAGCAATTTGAAAAATGTCCTCTAATCGCTCGGGAGCTATACCGACACCCGTATCCGAAATATTAATTTCTAAATTGTTGTTTTGTATGGTATTCCAGATGGTGATTTGACCACCATTATTGGTGAATTTTACGGCATTCATGAACAGATTTCCAATAATGCTCGACATGGTGTACTTATCAGTAAAGAATTCAAGTGTGTCCGGTAGTTTATTTAATACGGAAATTCCTTTATTATCGGCATACGATAAATAAGGATTGATACTGTTGTTTACGAAATCTGTCAGAAAAAAGACTTCTTTATCGATCTTAATAGTTCCTATTTGTGAATGGGTCCATGTGAGCAAGTTTTTAAGTAATCTAAACACTTGATTAGATGATCTATTTATTTCCTCAACTAAATGTTTCCGCTTTTTTTCATCCAAATTATCATAATTCGATTCCAATTGTTCACTAAATCCCACAATAATATTAAAAGGGTTGGTGAGATCGTGAGCAATAATTGAAAAAAGCTTATCCTTGGTCTCATTTAATAAATTTAAATCGTTGTTTTTATTTTCAATGATCTGTTTTTGGATTGCTATTCTATTGTAATTTCCTTCTAACTGTCGGTTGAGTTTTTGTTTGTGTCGGCTACTTCGGTATGTAACTATCACGAGCAGCGAAATAAGGATAAATCCGGAAATAAATAGAATGAGAAAGAAGTTTTTCCTTTCAATTTTACGCAAGTTTTCAAGATTGATTTTTTGCTGGGCCAAGTCAAGTTCGTATTGTTGTTTGTCAAAATCATACTGCATTTCCATTTGGGTAAATTGCTTTACTATTTTCGATTTTGAAAGACTGTCGGCCATTTCAATACTCAGTTTCATAAAATCATATGCCCTGATGTGATCAGATTGAATTGCATAGATTTCACCCAAAAGTTTACAGGCATCTTTAATATTCTCTTTATCGTCAATTTCTGTTGCCTTTTTAAGTGCGGTCTTAAGTTGAATTAACGCATTAGGGTAATCTTTGAGTTTAAAATAGGTTTTGCCAAGTCCTACTAAGGTTTTTAATTCATTATCCGTTACCCCGATTTCAGCAATTAAATTAAGTGCTTTTTTGTAATATAATAGTGCCGTATCGTACTGTTTGAGGTTTAGATAGGCTTTTCCTTTATTTGCAAGAAGAAAAATAGTTGTTCTTTTATCACCTGATTTGCTGGTAATTATAAGGCCTTTTTCAATATTTACCAATGCTTCTGTGTAATTATTATCATCAATATAAATATTTGCTATATTGTTTAGATACAAAGCTCTTGTATTGCTATTATTTGTTCCTTTCACTATTTCATATGCCTGTTTAAAATAATCAAGTGAAATTTGGTTCATCCCTAGTTTCTGGTTAATTACTCCAAGATTATTAAGGATGAGGGATTTATTGATTTCGTTTTCAGTTTCTTCACTTAATTTCAATGCCTTTTGGTAATATGAAAGCGCTTGAAGGAAGTTCTCTTTTCTGCTTTCGATTAATCCATAATTGATATAAGCCAGAGCCAGTCCATTTTTATCATCCAGTTCGGTTAAGAGTGTAATCGCTTCATTCAAATAGTTTTTGGCATCCTCAATTTTGTTGAGATAAATTAATGATAAGCTGATATCTCGTAATGATGTAGCTTTCCAAAATTTACTCGCGGTCAATTCAACGGTTTTCTTGTGTTGAGTAATGGCATTTTCGTAATTACCCTTTCCCCATTCCCCCAAGCCTTTCATGTAATGACTTAATGCGATCCCATTATTATATTTAAGTTTTTCTGATAGTAGCATTGCCGAATCGGCATAAATAATTACAGAATCAGGTGAAATATTATTAAAAGATTCAGCTTGCCTTAATAAGGAAATAACGAACGTTGTGTCTGTATGGTTAGCATATGATGAACTAGGATCAGGATTTCCAATTGGGGCATCATCCTGTTTGCAGCTCCAAAGAGAAGATGCAAAAATGAACAACAATATTTGTATGATATAGCGATTCATGTTCCCCAATTTGTTCTCAGATATTTTTATTCAATAAATTAATTCAATAAATCTTTTCTATTATCCGTATTATTGTCTATGGTTTAGGATTTCCAATCCATAAATATATAGTTTTATTTGGCTTCTTTTGAATATAATTATGGAATTCGATGTGTTGGCAGGCGTAGTATATGAATGCTTATTTACAACGGATGAAACTGATGTCCGAAATTAAATACTTTCCCAATTTGCTTGAATTATACTTTATCAGATAGGAATACAATTGTACAATAAAAGAAGAAATTTAGCATTTAGGGTTTTAAAGAACAGGATGAGTAAATTATATAATGCTTCTGAAGGAACAATCCTAAATGCAAAATTTGAAACCAGAGTTCCTTAATTGATTGTTAATAAATATGATTTTTATTGTGTTGGATTAATTATTATCTTTTGATGATTAAAATCACCCACTCATTCATTGGATGACATTAGTAATTTGAGATACATGGTTCAAGCTAAACACCTGATAATAATCGCCGGATTGTCATGTACGGGAAAATCTTTTCTAATTGATAAAATAAAAAATGGGGAATTAACTAAGTTGAGTAACCAGATTGGGATCGGGGATGCCTCTTAATGGCGATTCGAATTTGCCAAGGATATTGAGCAAATTAATGATTCTCAAATAGAAAATTTGATCATTCATTATGATTTTTTCAGACAATATTCTCCGGAAACCAGTAAATTTAATTATCTCGATGATTTGATCGATGTTTCAGAGATCATAACTATTGTTACCCTTTATGTATCACCCCAAATATTATTTCGACGTATGAGTTTGAGGTACCTCAAAGGATGTCTGTTTTTTATGATTAACCCAAAGACTGTTATTAAATACCCAAAGTATGTTAAAGAACTTCATAAAAAATGGGTAATCTATCAAGATTTTAACTATTTAGATAAAATTAAGGACAAATGGTTCGAGTATGTCGATTCTAAGCGGGGCTTAAATCACTGGATACTTAATTCTTCCAAGCGAAATATTCCAATGGCAACAAAATACACAGAGGAAATATCCATGATCCGTAACTAGATTAAAGGATCGGCTTTCAAATAATTTAGAGATGAATTATATTGTTCCTTCATGTACCATCCAATTAATTTGCTTCTTTAGTATCATTTTATGGTACTAAAATTAAATTGGAAAAAAACCACATCTATTTATGAATATAGATGTCTTTTTATCTTTAGTGTTGCAGTTTTTTGAAATGGATCAGGATGTACAACGATGAGTTGGATCCGTGAAAATTTATTGACCCTGCTATTGATGTATTGCTGAAGTTCAGCCGCTAATTCATCCATGGCTTCATCAACTTTTTGGGCGACCTCATCCATTTTCTCATCCATTTTGAGCGAAAATTCCGTTTTCATTTCCTGAAATTTTAATTCAAGTTCTTCGCGGTTGAAGTGAACAAGTGCCGTCAGTTTCCCCTTTTTATCAATAACGACCGATTCAATCACATGACGGAAATTATTGATTAATGATTCAACTTCTTCAGGATAAATATTTTCTCCGTTGGCTCCAATTATTAAGTTTTTTAAGCGTCCTTTATGGCTTAGCCATCCTTCTTTATCAAAAACCCCTAAATCTCCGGTTTTAAACCAACCGTCGTCGGTCATTACTTCACGGGTTTTTTCTTCGTTTTTATAATAGCCTAACATGATGTTTGGTCCTTTACCCCAAATTTCGCCTTCACCTGTTACAGGATCAGGATTGTGAATTTTTAATTCGCAATCAATCACCTTAGGTCCAATTGCCTGAAATTTAGTCATTGATGGGTTAGAACCCGCGAGTATAGGAGCTGTTTCGGTTAGTCCGTAACCTATGGCATACGGAAATTTTGCATCACGTAAAAATTGTTCTACAATAGGATCTAGTTTGGCACCGCCAATTCCAAAGAATTTTAAATTTCCGCCAAAGGTTTCGTATAATTTCTTTCCTGCGATACGGTGCAATAACTTACGTGTTGGTTTATACTTTAGCAGGATTCGCGTAATTGCTTTACTTTTAAGTTTTGGAAGGATACTGTTTCGGTAAACTTTTTCGATGATCATGGGAACGGTCAGCATCAATTGAGGTTTCACCTTTTGCATGGCTGGGATTAATACCGCAGCTGTAGGAGGTTTGCGCAAATAGGTAATATTTGCACCTTTTAAAATGGGCAATATTAATCCGAGCGTATTTTCGTATGTATGAGATAAGGGCAAAACGGAAAGAAACCGGTCATTTTCAAGTATAGGTTGAATATTGCCTGCTTGCAATGCATTGTAGATTACATTTTTTTGTGATAACATAACTCCTTTTGAATCGCCTGTTGTGCCTGAAGTATAAAGCAAAATGGCCAATTCATCTTCTTTTGGATTATACGTTGAAGTGCATTGGGCATTTGCATCAAAAACGATCTGTTGGTTTTTGCCTTCTAGTACTTCAAAATTGTCGATGCGAACAATCGATTCTACTAAATCTTTCTTTATTCCTTCAATTTTATATTCGAGGCTTTGAGAGATGAATATGGCTTTGGCTTCCGAATGTTGTAACACATTTTGAAATTCATGAGTGTTAAAATCGGGGAGGACCGGAACGGCCACAACACCCATACACTGAAGTGCAAAATATACCACTCCCCAGTTGGGCATGTTTTGGCTATAAATGATTACCCTGTCGCCGGGTTTAATATCCAGCGACTCAAGAAATGCCTTGACAGCCATGATCTGTTTGCCCATTTGAGCATAAGTAATCGGCTCTTCATCCACAAAGCCTAAAGCCACATTATTGGCATATTTGGCAACAACATCGGGGATGACTGTTGCGAAATTTAATTGTTCGTAGGTGTGCATAAAATTAGGTTAAGACTACAAAGATAATTAAAATGCGAACATTTATTCAGAAATGGTATCAAAAACAATTCCGATGGAAGGCTAAATATAAAGTAATGTTTTTTACATCAACATCATTCTTTCAGGTTTATGTTAGCAAATATCTTGATCAGTGGCGATTCATCATTTTAAGAAGTAATCCGCCGTAATTCTGATTTTAGGGGTTTTTTGTCTGCTTTTAAACTGTACAGTTTTTTTGGGGAGCTTACATTATCAAGTTACACGAAAAGTTGAGGCGGGCTACAAACCTTCGCATACCACTGAAACCCTTATTGGTTATACCGCTTGTTAGCCGCTGGCATTTTTATTTAGAATCTAACAAGTCACTCAAATTAATTATTTTACTGCCATTTCTTTCGTAATAATTCAGCATTTCGTCAATTTTCCTTTTATCATAACTCGTAATACAATCTGATAAGACTGTAACTTTGTAGTTTTCCTTGCACATATTAAATACGGTTGATTTCACGCAGGCAATGGCGTCTGCTCCTGTAATGTAAAATTCGCTTATTTCATTTTTCTTGATAAAGTCAACAAAATCTTCGCTGGTCAATGCGTTGCCTTTGGATTTTTCAAAAATGTTTTTGGAAACCAATTTCATGTCCGAAACTAATTCAGACCCACGAGTATTAGGTTTGAAAGTCCTTGTGCCGTCAGATAAGTTATAATGCCTTATGTAAACGACATGAATTTCATTTTCCACTGCCCAATCTATTGACCGATTAAGATTGTCAATGATTTCTTTGTAGTTTTTGGTAATGTCATTTTGAATGTCAATTACCACTAAAGACTTTTTCTGCATGGGATTTCCTTCTTTTATTTTTATGTTTTAATTCAATTTTCTCTTTCATTGTCCATCGCACTGTCGCTTGTTCGCTTGCGGCTAACGTTTCCAGGCTAAATTGCGTTTGGGAGCAAAGAACCGTTTCTCTATCCCTCGTTAATGCGAAAACTAAAGTGCGAAAAACTTCGGTTTCTGCAACTCTGCCCAAATGGGATTTAGCGTGTGTGTGTGCCCAGCATGAGCATGAGCACACCCATTCGCAGTTTTGAGAAATGTTTCAAATATGCAAATATTTTGGATATAAACTAGGTGAATGGGTATATATTTTTTCCAGAGGGTGCCCTGCCTACGACAGGCAGGAAGTCCCTTATGCGCAGGGGTAACGTCCTGAAGCATTAGCAAGCTGCAAGGTGGTTTACCGTGAGGTATGCACTGAAGGAAGCAGGACTGCAAAATCCGGTACTGACGAACAGAAACTGGATATGAGGCTTAATAAAC
>JAHIVC010000043.1 GCA_018816945.1 Bacteroidota bacterium
CAGGGATTGAAAAAAACAATGCTGAATTGGTTGGTGCCAAAGTATTGAAAATAGGCAACTATGATTCTGAATATGTCATTGGGATTGTTTCTGGTATCCTCGCAATTGACAGCGATTTCGGCATTGCTAGGCGGATTACCAATTTTATTTCCAATGCTGTTGTACTTAATAAATTGGACATTTTAAGTTCAAATACCATTCTCACACTTGAAGTCCTTCTCAGGGATGGGAAAACAAAGAAAATCAACCTTGAATCATCTGAATGGTCCTTGTCTTTTACTTGGGCCTACGATAAAAAGAAAGTACCTACAAAAAATGAGACCGAAGTTTTTTTTAATGAGAATGATTCTTTGCCGATTTACCTTTCAACGTTTGTTAAATCACCAAACGATCCATTTTGGTTTAAGTTCATACCTGAAGACCGCATGATTTATGTTCAATTAAACCAGGTATTCAATGGCGATAAGGAATCCCTTTTAGGTTTTACAAAAAGGGTTTTGAATTTGTATGATGAAAAAATAGCAGAGATCGATAAATTTGTGATTGATCTTCGGTTCAACGAAGGTGGAGACGCTGGACTTGTCCCTGCAATGGTAAACGAGTTTAAACAAAGAAATGATGCTTTTGATAAAGGTAAATTATTAATAATAACTGGAAGCAATACTTTTAGTGCAGCTAGTGTTTTTATTGGGCAAATGCTGAAAGCCACAAATGCAATAACCGTTGGTGAAATTGCCGACGGACCACTAAACTTCTCATCCGATCCTGTCATGTTCTTTTTGCCTCATAGTAACTTATTAGTGAACATTTCCAGGCTGTATTCACAAGATGGGCACCCTACCGATCGCAGAGGCTATTATCCTCCCGACTATTTTATTCCGCACACTTCAAAAGATTATTTTTCATTTTCCGATCCTGTGCTTAAAGCAATTAAAAACAATGAAGTTAAATCTTTGAAAGATATACTTTTCAATCATGGTGCTAAAAATTTCAGATCGGAGTTTGATAAAAGGAAGAATATAAATGGTCTTGCAAAAAAATGGTTTCCTTATACTTCATATGATCTCGCACTTTATGCATTTAACGATTTAATTCCATCCGAAAAATATGAAGAAGCGGTTGAGATATCAAAACTAAATACAGAAGTTTATCCTGAATCAATCTGGGGTTGGTTCATCTTGGGAATGTTGAATGAAAATATGGGACAACCCGAAGAAGCATTAAAATGTTTTAATCAGTTATTGACTATAGAACCTTATCATATCGAGGCAAAATGGGAATATGAAAAAATCGGTGCAACGCTTAATCCTGTTACTGTTGATGAATCGATATTAAAAAATTATGTTGGTGAATTTGAAGGACGAAAAATACTTTTGGAAGATGCTCAATTGAAATACCAGGTTGGTAGCGGCAAAAAGAGAGTATTAACACCCATTTCAGAAAACTATTTTTTGATCGAAAACTCCAGTTACCGCATCATATTTGTCGGTACAAAAAATAAAGTAGAGAAAATAAGGATTATCAAATGGGATGGTAAGACTCAGGTATATAAAAGAGTAGGACAGTAATTGACTTTTTTTAAATATTGATTATGAAAAAAACAACGTGCATTATCGAAGTTATCATTGTTTTCCTTTTATTGAAATTATTTTCAATGTGGTTAGACTATGTGCTTGTAAAATCGGGGGCTAACTCTGGTTGGAGAACTTTTCTTTTTGGTATTCAAGGTATTGTAATCCCTTTGGCAATAATTGCTTTATCGAAGAGGAAGTGGTCAGACTACGGTTTTTCTTTTATAAATAAAAAACAATTGATCCATTATGGTTTTATCGGAGCAATGCTCATGCTTTTATTGGGTCTTGGTTTTGGATACCTAAAGAGTCAGGGTATCAGTACAAGTGGAAGAACAGGGTCGCTGATTCTATCATCCATTGCCTCCTTAATGATTTTATTATTTGTGTTTTTTAGTAGAAATAAAAAGCAAAAAAAAGTGGGCAAGAAGAAAATAAGAATCAGGGTTTTTTATCAAATGGCTATTTTGTCGGTTATGGTAGCATGCCCCATAATTGTTGCAATTATCAGAGGAGGTGACGTGACTGGTATCATTGCCTGGGATTTCTATTTTCTGTTTATGGTAGGTTTTGGTGAAGAGATAAAGTTCAGGGGTTATTTTCAATCCCGAATTAACGAAGAATATGGCCATCCCTGGAAATTCTTCGGGCTTTCCTTTGGCCCGGGACTGATCATCGTTTCTTTATTGTTCGGACTTTCACATATTGCCCAGTTTGGGGTTTTTAATCCTTTTTTGGGGCAATATCACCTAAATCCATGGATGGGTTTACAGGCTACTTTAGGAGGTTTCTTTTACGGAATAATCCGTGAAAAAAGTAAAAGTATCATTTCCTCAGGAATTGCTCATGGTGTACCCAATGTTTTTGGTCAGGTATTAGCAATGGCATTAAAATAAATAGATTCTATTATTATGAGAACATATTTGATTATTATTTCGTTATTTATTATTCTTTGTATCCAGTCAAATGCACAGGATTATTCTGTTGTATTCTATTCGGGCAGAAACAATACTCAGGATATTTATATGCTTAAAAAAGGTTCGTTAAAACCGGTTAATCTTACTCATAACTCGGCAAAAGATAATTGTCCTGCAATTTCGCCCGATGGAAAACAAATTGTTTTTCTAAGTGACCGTAATGGTAATCAGGAAATATATACGATGAATATTGATGGTTCAGATGTTAAACAGCTTACCAACTCAGCAGAATCGAAAGAGCATCCTTCCTTCAGTCCCGATGGGAAACAAATTATCTTCATATAAGATTTCGGGGAAAAAACCGAAATATGGATCATGAATGCTGATGGTTCGGATCAACATAAAGTAACATCGAATGCTTCAAGAGATGAAAGGCCTAATATATCTCTTGAAGGTAAAAAAATACTTTATATGTCGAATCGTGATGGTAATTATGAAATTTATACCATGAATTTTGATGGTACTACTCAAACCAGAATAACAAATACCCCAGAACATGAAATCTTTCCAATGTGGACGTCCGATGGAAAAAAAGTGGCTTATGGTTTAATTGAAAGAGTCAATGGTTGTCCGGAAGGTAATATTCATATAATGAATGCTGATGGAACAGGAGATATTGTTATTACAAATGCACCTGGGAGGGATGAAAACCCGGCATGGTCGCCTGATGGAAAGCAGATCATATTCCAGAGCGAACGTGATGGTAATTTTGAAGTTTACATCATGAATGCTGATGGAACTAATCAAGTTCGATTAACGAAAGATCCTAAATGGGATGGTTGGCCTTCCTTTGTAAAAAATTAGTCCTCTTGTTTTACTTTCTTTTTTTTGAAACTATATTTTTATAAGTATTAGCACAATAAAAATTCTAAGCTGAACGAATTCAGATAGCATAGTGTAACGTGTCGAGATAAATGAGTCTAATACTCCGCCTCTTGAGGCGAATAAAAAGGCTTTTCCCAAAGATACTCCGATGCTTGCCGCCTATCATGCTTATAATTTGTTAACATCTCATTTGGAAGATGCATTGTGTAGCTCGTAGAATATATTAATATATAGAGTAACCTATCTTCATTCTTCAGGTATTCCCAATCAAAGTGATATTTGATTATTAGATATAATTAGCGTAGAAACAATATCGATTTAATAATGAGTTTATCAGACAAATCAATTTAAAAGGAGAGTTAAAATGTTAAAAAATTATCTCAAAATTGCTTTTAGAAGCTTATTAAAGCACAAAGGCTATTCATTTATTAATATTATTGGTTTGTCTGTGGGTATGGCATGTTTTATTTTGATTTATATTTATATTACAGACGAATTGAGCTTTGATAAATATAATGTGAAGGCCAAATTAATATATAGAGTAGGTTCACAGTTTGGATCTATTGAAAAGAAAGGCGCATATACCGTTCCTCCTCTGGCTCAAGCATTATTAGATGATTTTCCAGAGATTCAACATGTTACAAGGTTATCGCTTTGGAACCGGAATATGTTGATAAATTTTGAGAATAAACAATTCTTAGAAAAAGGGATTATTTATGCTGACTCTAGCATTTTTAATGTATTCACGATTCCTGTTATTTTAGGAGGTCATCAAACTGCACTTAATCAGCCATATACAGTAGTAATAACAAAAGATATTGCAGAAAAATATTTCGGCAATTTAAACCCAATAGGGAAGGTTCTATTAATGGGAATATCGAAAGATCAATACAAAGTCACTGGTGTTGTTGAGAACTGTCCGAAAAATTCCCATTTCCAGTTTGATTTGATTATTTCTCTTTCTTCAAGTAAAACAAGCCGTGAAACAAGCTGGGGAGGATCAACCTATTTTACTTACATTGTTTTGCAGGAAAATTTTCCACCATCGCAGCTTGAAGATAAATTTCCTGAATTTATTAAGAAACATTTGGATCCAAGATTATATAATGAATTAAATAATAATGGGGATGGTTATTACGGTTACTTTTTACAACCATTACTTGATATCCATCTCAATTCAGAGATAACAGATGGTTTAAGTAAAAAAGGCAACAAGACATACGTTTATATATTTTCATTTTTAGCTTTATTTATTTTACTAATTGCGTGTGTTAACTTCATGAATCTAACAACGGCAACATTTGCTAATCGGTCAAAAGAAATTGGGTTACGTAAAGCAATAGGATCAAGTAGGTCTCAATTAATAAATCAGTTTCTGAATGAATCTGTTTTATTAAGTTTTGTATCGCTAATATTCACAATATTATTAATAGAATTAGCTCTTCCGGTATTCAACAATTTTGCTGACAAACAACTTGATCTTAACTATTTCGGTAATCTATATATCATTCCTGGTCTATTATCTTTTGTAATTGTTTCCGGAATAATATCAGGTAGTTACCCTGCATTCTTTTTATCCTCATTGAATCCAATTAAAGCATTGAAAGGATCATTCAAAAAAGTCAAAGGAGGTGGATTAGCCTTGAGACGTGGACTGGTGGTCTTACAATTTACAATTTCTGCATTAATCATTTTATGCACCTTTATTATTTACCAGCAACTACGATTTATGTATAATTCTGATTTAGGATTTGATAAAGATAATATTGTAGTTATTCACAGAGGATTCGCACTGGGAAACCAGTATGAGAATTTTCGACAGGATTTATTGCAGCATCCTGAAATTATAAACATTTCAAATACTGAGACATTGCCAGGCAGGCACTTTGACAATAACAGTCATCGACTTGAAGGATCAATGGAATCAGATTACAACTCATTATATACTATTTATGCAGATTTTGATTTTGCCGATCTGATGGGGCTAAAAATTGTGGAGGGAAGATATTTTTCAAGAGGATTTTCAAAAGAACTGAATTCTGTTGTCATTAATGAAACTGCTGTTAAAAAGCTCAGATTGACAAATCCAATCGGTGCTAGGTTTTATAAAGGTTTTGGTAATGCGAAGGATGGTGAATTTGTAACTATTGTTGGGGTAGTGAAAGATATAAAATATTCCTCCTTACATCATGAAATTGAGCCAATGGTAATTCGTTTTTTATCAGAATCACAGGGTCGGTTTAATTATATTTCTGTAAAAATCCGTCCTGAAAAAATCCAGGAAACATTAAGTTTAATTGAACGCAAATGGAATGAATCATCGAAAGGTCAACCTTTTGAATATTCTTTTCTTGATGACGATCTTTCAATGCAATACAACAATGAACAAAAAACAGAACAACTAATGATTGTTTTTGCTACTCTTTCTATCTTGATTGCATTTCTGGGCTTATTCGGGCTTATTTCCTTTTCAGCACAAGAGCGTACAAAGGAAATTGGGATACGAAAAGTTTATGGTAGCAGTATTATGAATATTATATATTTACTTTTTAGGGAAACAGTTATTCTGGTTTTGTTTTCAAATTTACTTGCAGGACCAATAGCCTATATTGTGATGAATAAATGGCTTCAAAGTTTCGCCTACAGCAAAGGGATCAATTTACAGACTTTTATCTATACTTTATTATTAATGCTATTAATTGCTGTGATCACAGTGAGTAATCAAGCTTTTAAAGCAGCTCGAGTAAACCCTATCAATTCGCTAAAATATGAGTAAGATAAACATTATCGGATATTTCATATAAAGCAAAATTTGAAAGCAAGTGTGTTCTTTAGTCGCGTTCTGGGAAAAAAATTGATTTCCAATGCGAACGTGATGGTAATTTTGAAGTATACATCATGAATGCTGATGGAACTAATCAGGTTCGATTAACTCATGAACCTGAATGGGATGGATGGGCTTCTTTCATGAGATAAAACTAACGAAAATAATATTCCGTATTTCATCTGTTCCAGATGCATTTTGTAGTCATATAATTTACTTTGCCGAATTTCCGAAACATATCGTAACATGTTAGGTTTTAATGTAGTCTATTTGCTTAGTTATCTGATTGAATAAATCCTGATAATTTCAATTGAAAATAATGAAAAAATACATCAAAAACAGGAGGATAAAATGAAAACAAAAAATGGTCTTATGTTGGTGCTTTTTTTGCAGATAGTAATGCTGCCAAACTTGGCGTTCGCTCAATTAAGCAACGAATTAAATTGGTCAATACGGTCTGAAACAATTAAACAACTAAGCATAATGGTCAATGATCTTTATGTCAATCCGGATATTGCAACAAAAATGTCAAATCAACTAATTGTTAATTTGCAAAAGGGGAAATATGATTCGATCGATGATTTTAATCAATTAGGCAGGGTGCTTACCGATGATTTATTCCAAATTGCTCACGACCGTCATCTTCGAACGTATTATAGTCCTTCAAGAGTAGCAATGATTAAAAAAGCGCATGCCGAGAAAGGAGAGGATTGGATAAAAGATTTACTAGAAGATGGCAGGCCGGTCAATTATTGGTTTCAGAATGTTAAAATACTTCCGGGCAATATTGGTTATTTGCGATTGAATAGAATGGAACGATTAGATTTAGCAGGTGAGACTGCTATTTCGGCAATGAATTTTCTTTCAAATTCAGATTTCGTAATATTTGATTTGAGAAATATTACAGGAGGGTGGCCATCAACGATACAGTTTTTAGCGAGCTATTTTTATAAAGAAACCGATAATATTATTTTATTTGAAAAACATTATAGAAAAGACAATGAGATCGTTAAATATCGTTCGTTGCCTTATTTACCGGGTAAGCGAATGGATAAAGTTCCACTTTATATACTGATTAGTTCAGAAACCTTTTCCGCCGGAGAAATTTTTACCTATAGTTTACAAAAACTTGGGAGGGCAGTAGTTGTTGGGGAAAAATCAAATTTTGGAGCTCATGGAACGGAAGGTCCAAGAATATTAAATGATTATTATGTGGTTGATATGCCAATATTGAAGAATATCAGTCCGGTTACAAAAACCAGTTATGAAGGTATTGGAGTCGAACCCGACATCAAAACAGAAAGTAAAGATGCACTCGATAAAACAATTGAAATTATTTTTGATAAACTAATTGAGGAGAACAACGACGAGCGATTCATAAACGGTTTAGGATATTCACTTCTTGAAGACGATCAATTCCCATCTGCGATCAATGTATTTATAAAGAATACAATTTTGTATCCGCAATCTGCAAATACTTTTGATAGCCTTGCCGAAGCCTACATGATTGCAGGCAACAAAGAACAGGCAATTAAAAACTACGAAAAATCGTTGGAGTTAAACCCACAAAACACCAATGCGGTGGAGCAATTGAAAAAGTTGGGAGTAGAGTAAGAATATTGGAAAACATATCAAAAGGCGGTTGAAATGAAAATAAAAAATGGTGTTATGATGATGCTTTTTATGCAAATAGGAATGTTGTCAAACTTGGCGTTCGCTCAATCAAGCAACAAATTGAACTCTTCGTTACGGTCTGAAACAATTGAAAACCTTTCCAAAATGCTTGCCGATTTTTACGTTTATCCAGAGAATGGGAAAAAGATGGCAGACCTATTAAAAACTAATTTACACAACGGCAAATACGACCAAATTGATAATTTTGATCAATTTGGTTCTACACTTACAAGAGATTTATTTGAAGCTGCAAAAGACATACATCTGAGAATTTATTATGACCCGACAGGAGTAGAAAATATAAGAAATGATAAAGCAGTATCGGAAACTGAAAAAGAAAACGATTTACTAAAACAGAAAAAGGATTTCAGTAAAACTAATTTTGGATTTAACCATCTCGAAATTTTACCTGGTAATATAGGTTATCTAAAGTTAACCTATATGGAAAGAGTGGATTGGTCTGGAGAAACGGCTACCAATGCAATGAATTTCCTTTCAAATGCAGATTATATAATTATTGACCTGAGAGATAATGCTGGAGGAAATATTGAGATGATACCGTTTCTTGCAAGTTATTTTTATAATTCAATCGATGATGTTTTAATATTTGAGACACAAATTCCTAGTGAGAATGAAGTAATTCAATATAGAACCTTACCTTATTTGCCAGGTAAACGAATGGCCAAAACACCACTTTATATATTAATTGGCAGAAATACAATTTCTGCGGGCGAAAGTTTAGCGTACACACTGCAAAAACTTGGCAGGGCAACAGTTGTTGGTGAAAAAACAGTTTATGCAGGTGCCCACATTCTCCGTTACTCAAAAATCGTGAATGATTATTATTTGGTCAGAATACCTGAGATGCTATGTGTTAACCCGATTACTAAAACTGATTGGGAAGGTGTTGGAGTTGAACCGGATATCAAAACAGAAAGTAAAGATGCACTCGATAAAACAATTGAAATTATTAATGATAAACTAATTGAAGAGAACAATGACGAGCGATTCATAAACGGTTTAGGATATTCACTTCTTGCAGATAATCAAATTGCATCTGCGATAAAAGTGTTTATAAAGAATACTAATTTGTATCCGCAATCGGCAAATACCTTCGATAGCCTTGCCGAAGCTTACATGAAGTTTGGACAAAATGATTTGGCCATCAAAAATTATAAGAAATCTCTCGAATTGAACCCCAATAACGAGAATGCAAAAAAAATGCTGGAAGATTTAATGAAAAAATAACACATTATTGCGAATGGGATAGCTAGGTTTCGTTTGTGAAAATTTAGCCCCATTGCTACTTCTAAAATTGGTTTTATGTAGGTCAATCAATCATCTGGCAGATGCATAGTGTGACTAGTAGAATTTTGTGTAATTATTTAGTATTCGTGAAGTATTTATAAATAAGCCTGACAGAAAACGAGTAATTCAATCACAAATTGAACTTGAGTAAAAGTGAAATATTCTGAATATAGTGATTAACATAAAATTAAAGATCTGGCATAATATTATAAATAAAAGATGAATATGAGAATAAAAAAATTAAAATTAGTGGCTATGGTTAGTATTATACTAATCTCCACAAATGCCCATACACAAAGTATAACTCAAAATTGCGCTGTAGTATCATGGTCTGATGGCAATGATGTATTTACCGGAAATAATGAAGATTATATATACCCGTTTACATCGGTTTTTACTTTTCCACCATCAAGTGACAAATATGGATGTATCATTTTCGGGTTTTCATTTAGTGAAACAAATCAAGGGTATTGTGGGGGCATGAATGATCAGGGATTGTTTATCGATGGGTTGGGGATTACCAATACAGGATGGCAACCGGACGAAAGCAAACCATGGACACGAGATATTGAAGGGTTTAAGGGAAATCTGGAATCATATGTCCTACAACACTTTGGTACGGTTGATGAGGTCATAAGCTTCTTCGAAAAATATAATGTACCACATTTCCAAACAGGTAAATTTCTTATTGCTGATAAGTCGGGGGCTTCAATTGTGGTTGAATGGGGGCAAAATAAATTACAAATTCTAAAAGAAAACGAAAATTATCAAATTGCGACAAATTTTGTTCAGTCAAATTTCAAGAGAGGGGAATATCCTGATTTTAGATATAATCTTGCAGAAAAAGTTTTTAATAATTCAAAAGATCATACCAATATTGGAACGATCAAAGAAGTATTAAGTGCAGTTCATTGGGAAGAATTGGAAAATCACATTTCAACCACTTTATATTCTTATATCTGCGATCTGAAAAAGGGGGATATCTATATTTATAATTTCCATCATTTTGAGGTTGCTGTTAAATTGAACATCTACGATGAGCTCAAAAAAGGGGAAAATATCTATCCGCTAATCTCCCTCTTCCCTTACGAAACTTATGCAGAAAATGTATGGAAAGGGCAGAAAGTGGTTTCGTTGCTTTACGATAGGATAAAAAATGAAGGAGTTAACGGTGAAAATGGATCCATAGCATTGTATAACGTGTGGAAATCATCAGCTATTTTCAATCATTATACCGTAAGTGAAGAACTATTATTATCCGTTGCTGACAAATTAAAAAATGATAAAAGATTTAATGATGCGATAGAATTATGCAAATTCATTGTTTCAGAACACCCTGATTCTGATATTGCATCGAACGGGCTGAGCATGGCATATTTCGATGCAGGTGAAATGCAGTTGGCAAAGGAGAACCTGGAACGGCACCTTAAAAAGAATCCTGATAATACCAGTGCTAAATGGTACATTGAATTAGTAAATGCTTCAAGTCACCCTACGAAAATTGATGAGAGTGTTTTAAAACAGTATGAAGGAATTTATGGAGAAAGAAAACTTATTTTTGAAAACGGGATTTTATTTTACCAACTGGGTTCCGGGGCAAAAAGAGAGTTGACTCCAATAAACGATACCACTTTTAGGGTCAAGGAGATCGATTATTACCGAATTGGAATAATTCAAAATAGAGATCAGGTTATTGCTATTGAAGGGATTTATATGGATGGCAGGAATTTTAGATATGACAAAACAATTTAACCCCAAAAATATTTATAAAAATGTACAGATTAATTTACTTTTTTGGGTTATTTATTCTCCCATTTAATAATATTGTTTCGCAGGAAACAGATTCATTAGCCAGAATAACATACATTGCCAACGAAGGATTCTTGGTAGAGACTACAAGTCATAAATTAATAATTGATGGGCTTTTCGGCAATCTAAATGGTGACTGGTGTGAACAACCTGGGGATTCTATATCAGATTACATGATGAATGGGACAGTACCTTTTAATGATATTGAAATACTCCTTGTTACACATAATCATACAGATCATTTTAACGAAGCAATGGTTACCTCTTTTATGGTAAAACATACAGGTACAGTGCTGATATGCCCCGAACAGGTAAACGAAGTTCTAAAGGTTAATAAATCCTATCCTATTTTTTCAGAACGGATCATATCAACAGGAGCTGATATGGACTCCGTAATAAATATTAATGGGGTTAAAATAGTTCCTGTTCCGGTACACCACGGATCTTATATGGAAATTGATACTGTTACAGGGAAAAGCTATGATCTGCACAGCCATATCCAGAATAATGCATACATTCTGAAAATAGGTGGATTCACTCTTTTTCATTCGGGTGATGGTTCATCAAAAAACATTCAGGAATATAAAGGATATTTTTCGGGCAACGATAATATTGATATTGCAATGATGGACAAGCAATTTTTAAGAGCCGAAGGTATGCAAATAATCAACGAATTAATAAAACCTGAAAACCTAATTTTAATGCACATTGCCCCATCACAAACAGAATACTTTTCAAAAATGGTTGAGGCCATACCTGAAATATTTGTTTTCAAGGAAAAGATGGAAAGTAAAATATATAAGAAAGATAATTAGCTTATCTATTTTTTATAACCTCTATAATTATAAAAAGATATCTGCAGGAATAATGTCAACTACTCATTCCTGTTATACCTAATATTTTAAAAATCTATAAAAGTTTTATGCTGACGCAAGTTGAGTTTTAAGAAATTGAAAATGATTATTCCCAGCATAAAAAATTTTAATGCTTAAGACACTCCGGATTTGATGAAAATACCTAAAACATATTACAAAATGATATAACAAGAAAATTAGGAGTTGCTTTATGTTTTCAAAATCTGGTATAAAAGAAATCGAATTTAAATTAATATAGAAATGAAAAAAATTATTATTATTCTTTTATTTGTTAATTCTTCAATCTACTCCCAATCTATTATGGATGAAGATAATCTAAGGCCAATCAAAGAAATCTCAAATATTGATTTAGTTTATGTAAAGGGGGATTATTTTATTATGGGTTCCGAAGCTGATGTAGCGAGAGAAAACGAAAAACCACATAATGTGCGTGTTAAGAGTTTTGCGATGATGAAATATGAAGTAAAGGTTAATGAATTCAAACAATTCATAGATGCTACCTCTTACAAAACTGATGCAGATAAGCAAACGGATGGGTACGGAAGTCATATTTATACAGCTAGAGGTGGGAAAAAAGCAGATGGGATTAATTGGAAATATGGGGTTTCAGGAAGTTTAAGACCTCAAACTGAATATAACCATCCTGTTATTCATATTAGTTGGTACGATGCAGTAGCTTATGCTGAATGGCTAAGTAAAAAAACAGGAAAAACATGGCGTTTGCCAACCGAAGCTGAATGGGAATTTGCTGCCAGGGGTGGACAAAATCATGATTTTGCCGGAAGCGATAACATTGATTCAGTAGGATGGTACAAAGGAAATTCTGATAGTAATACACATCCTGTTGGATTAAAGAAACCCAATTCATTGGGATTATATGACATGACAGGAAATGTGTGGGAATTTTGCAGCGATTGGTTCGGAATCGATTACTATGCAAATAGCCCGATCGATGATCCCAAAGGACCCTTGACTGGTTCAGGTAAAGTGCTACGTAGCGTTAGCTGGGGGCATGATGCTATATATTGCAGGGTATCTCATCGACATAATAGAAGGCCTGATGCTCGAAACTATTATAATGGATTTCGTCTGGTTATGGAATTATAGTGTAAATTAAAATAAGTTTAATTCTTATCTAATAACCTCAGTTCGATCTAAGCATATCTCATGAAACTGGTTCAGTATATCTGAAATTTAACCTTTTGAGCTAATAAGGTGTTAGCTATTGGCATTTAGCTGTTGGTCAAAATAGCAATTGACTTTTGTCTAATTCTGAATCTTAGGTCTTGAATCCCTGCCAATGGCCTGCAAATTGTGTCTAATTTCTAACATCTAAAGTCTAACGTCTTATATCTTAATTTATTAACACGCTTATGACATAAGAAGTCTGTATTTTAATGTTTTCTTATATCGAACTCACGTTAATAACAATTTAAAAAATAAACAGATGAAAAAGCTAGTTTTATTAATATGGTTAAGTGTTCATCTAATTGCAGGTTGTACATCGCAACAGGATGATTCAAATCTCGAAAAACAATATACTTTCGTTGAGAACATAAGCTATAAATCCGATTATTTTCAGGATGAATATGAGGAAGAAAGATGTAAACTTGATTTATATCTTCCAAATGAGAAAAAAAATTTTCCGGTAATGGTATGGTTTCACGGCGGAAGTTTAAAGCGTGGAAGCAAGGATGATAAGATGACCCGTTCGGTCGGGATGAAGTTTGCAAATGAAGGAATTGCAGTTGCCGTTGTTAATTACAGGTTGTCACCCAAAGCTAAATACCCGGCCTATATTAATGATGCCGCTGCCGCAGTGGCATGGGTATTTAAAAATATTTCAGGATATGGTGGTAATCCAAATTCTGTTTTTATTGCTGGGCATTCTGCCGGAGGATATCAGGTGTATATGCTTGCGTTGAATCCTGAATTTCTTAAAAAATATGATGTTGAAAGTATTAATATTGCAGGTGTAATTCCTGTTGCAGGGCAGACTTTCACCCATTACACCGTTAGAGAAGAGAGGGGAATTGAAAAATCCGAAAAAACACCTGTAATTGATGATGCCTCACCTTGTTTTCTGGCAAATAAAAACACCCCCCCTATGTTAATCATATGGGCCGATGGTGATACTTATGCCCGGATCGAAGAAAACAAATCACTTATAAATCTGCTCAATAAAGAAGGAAATAATAACATTTACTCAAAAGAGATTTTGGAGAGAACGCATTGGAGTTTAATACGAAAAATACCTAAAAAGGATGATCCACTGGCCAAAGAAATAATTGATTTCATTAGTAAATATCATCAATTAAAATGAAAACCCCAGTTATTATCATTTGCTTTTTGCTGACTATAAACATAATAAATGCACAGCAATCCGAGTTCCCCTTGCTTTCAGGTGAATATCTCGGACAGAAAACTCCCGGATCAATGGCCGAACTATTTGCGTACGACTTACTTTCTGCTGGTTTTCAGGAGGGTAGAATTGTATTTTCGCCGGATGGAGCCGAATTAATTTATGAGTTAAGCATTCCATCCGGTAAGTATTTTAATGATATTAAAGGATTGTTTGGATATGGTTATACCATGTATTCATCCAATCAAAATACTTATTGGACCCTGCCCTCGGAATTTTTATATGCTTGCGGTTATAAGATTGAGTACCCCTTCTTCAGCCCCGATGGGAATAAGATATTTTTTAATTCTACTGGTCAACGCAATGTTTTATTAAATACTCCATCATCTCGCTTATGGTATATTATTAGGCAGGATGATGGTTGGAGCGAACCAAAAGCAATTGATTTTGGTGAAGGATATCAAGGCAGAGGGGCTATATACCCATCGGTTGCCGCCAACGGTAATCTTTATTTCGCCCAATTCCCGGATGGGGTTCATGGATTTATTTACAGGAGCAGATATGAGGACGGTAAATACGTTTCTCCTGAAATATTGCCGGAAGCAATAAACGATCAAGGGGCAAATCATCCTTATATAGCTCCTGATGAAAGCTTTATGATTTTCGATTCTGAACGCAACGTTACTTTTGGCTTAAGTGATTTGTATATCAGCTTCCGTGATATGCAAGGTAATTGGATGAAACCAATAAATCTAGGTGATAATATTAATTCCAAATATGATGAAAGAAGGGCCTTTCTGTCTTATGACAGAAAATATCTTTTTTTTGTTAGTGATAGGATTAGTGCGGATAAAACAAACAGCCCACTGACTATTACAGACATAAAGCAATTAGTTGATTTGCCAGCAAATGGTAATCGGCATATTTACTGGGTTGATGCCTCTTTTATTGAAGACCTCCGTAAAAAATAAAACTTTTTGAAAAGTAGTAATAAGAAAGGGAATAAAATGAAAAAAACAATAATTTTCTTTTGCTTAACTGCAATTGTTTCAATTAAAGCAAATGCACAGCAAATATTCGATGCTATCCGTAATAATGATATTACTAAAGTTCACGAACTAATTGAAAAAGATCCAAATCTGGTGAATACACCAGGGGATAACCATTTTACACCGCTACTATTCGCAACAAATAGCAACAAACCGGAGATTGCAGAATTCCTTATTTCAAAAGGAGCTAATATCGAAGAGGTTTTTTTGGCTGATTATTATGGAAGTACTCCTATATCTTTTGCCATAAGAAATAACAACCTCGATTTGGTAAAACTTCTGCTCGCAAAAGGAGCGAACATTCAATACAGAACAAAACTTGGTGAGAATTACCTGCATTTTGCCGCAGCACAAAACAGGGTTGAAATTGCCGAGTATTTAATAAATAATGGTATTGATATTAATTCCGTTAAAAATGGGGGGCTTACACCTCTTCATATAGCTGTGATAACTGGAAGTGTAGATGTTGTTAAACTATTAATAGATAAGGGAGCTAAACTTAATATAAGGTGTAATGATAATGGCACACCAATACATTTTGCATTTGCAACAAGAAACAGGGAAATAGAAGATATCCTTCGAAAAAATGGAGCTAGTGATTTTCCAAGAAACTTTCCAGAATACAAGGGGAAATACCTAGGACAGCAAGCTCCCGGAGAAGAGCCTGTAATGTTTGCTCCTGAACTTTTCCGCGATATTTACCGTTCATATGGAGCTCCTCAGTTTTCACCCGATGGGAAAGAACTGTTCTTTTATGGATATTTTATGCCAGGTGTCGGGTTTAGCAGTATTTGGTATATGAAGGAAGATAATGGTATTTGGACCGTTCCTGTATTAGCACCATTTTCAGATTTTAATTCCTGGGGGCCTTCATTCTCTCCCGATGGTAAAAAACTATATTTTGCTTCTACCCGCTTACGAGGTGAAAAAGCAACTTCTGATGGTGATTTATGGTATTCGGAGAAACAGCCTGATGGCACCTGGAGCCTTGCTAAGCATCTGGGATCTCCACCCAATAGGGATAAATACCATGACCATTCTCCAAAAATCGCAAATGACGGAACACTCTATTTTACTTCTGGCGGTTCTGGAGGTAGAGGTACATATATTTATAAATCAAAACTGATAAATGGGAAATATACTAATCCTGAAGCCTTAGATGATTATATAGAATCTGACAAAAAGGACGATTGCCTTGATATGGAAAACATTATTTACTTTCTGTTTGGACCTGATGGCGGAAAAATATCCATTTGCTTCCACAAACCAGATGGCACCTGGTCGAAGCCCGTATATATGGGTGATAAAATCCATCAGGGGCAAGGCTCATCAGATGCTACAATTAGTCCGGATGGAAAATATTTCTTTTTTGTTCAAAATATTTCCCCTTATTGGGTTAGTGCCTCTCTTATTGAAGACTTGCGCAAAGAAGCATTGAAAGATGATAAATAATATAAAAATAATCAGGAGAGATTAAAATGAAAAAACAAGCATTAATTATTTGTTTGCTGCTAGTGGTAGCATCTTGTACTAATCAACAACAGGAAGTAAAGTCTGGTCCGTATTTAGGAGAGAAACAACCCGGGATAGATCCTGTATTATTTGCCCCGGGAACTATTTCAACAGGGCTGGAAGAAACGCTTTGTACATTTACCCCTGATGGCAATGAAATCATTTTTGGAATCCTTTATTCCAAACCGCATAGCCCGAAATTGCACTGTTCACTGGTAAGGAGCTACTTAACAGGTGGAGTTTGGTCATTTCCTGAAATAATGAAATTGTCCGAAGATAAATACAGTCATATGTATCCTTTTATTAGTTATGATGGGGGCGAACTTTATTTTCAATCTGATTTGCCTACAAATAGCCCTGAACTAAAGGATAAATACAATATCTGGAAATGCAAAAGAGTTGGCGATCATTGGAGCGATCCTGAACCTCTGCCAATGCCTGTAAATGGTAGAGGAGATGTTTCCGGGCCTTCTATGTCAGCGAATGGTGAGTTCTATTATACCTTGATGAGTGGAAACCCGAAGCTTGATGGGATTTATAAATCAAATTTTCGGGATGGCACTTTTTCTGAGCCGGAACGCCTGCCTGAATCTGTAAATGTAAAAGAAGGCAGTTTTGATGGCGTAATATCGCCAGATGGGACTTACTATTTAGTTAATGTATATGGTAAGGAAGATAGTTATGGTGCAACTGATTTATATGTTTCATTTAAGGATGAAAATGAGATCTGGACACCTCTTAAGAATCTGGGTTCGACAATCAATACAAAATTGAATGAAGGTTCGGCACGAATTTCATCTGATGGGAAATATATCTTCTTTTCAGCCGTATTGGGAAATCAGGACTTTTACAACGATTCCCCTACTTACGGCGATATCTTAAACACCCGTACCAAACCTCATTTTGGCAATTATGATATTTACTGGGTTTCAACAAAAATCATTGAAGGGTTAAACCCTGAAAATGTAAAATAAAAATCGATCAATCCCATAAATATTCCCGGGATTCCCAATTACCAATATTATTCCTTTACAATAAAATGTCTATCGAAATAGCAATCCGTTAAACCAGAATAAGCAATCGCAATTGCTATAGCACCCATTGAATAATGTTCAACTATAATCGGATCATGAATATCTGTAAAGGTTTGAACACAAAAATCAATGTCGCTAAATGTTCTGAAGCGGTATGATTTAAAATTTTAACCTAAAACTTAATTAAAAAAAAATGAGTTACAGTAAATTAATCCCTTATTTAAGGATACAAATTTTAATTTTATCAATATTGATAACGACTTCCGCATTTAATCAGGAACAAGAAAAAATCAAAACATTTCAAGCCACAAAGATTAACCAACCTATAAAAATTGATGGGGTTTTGGATGAGCCGGAATGGAATAACTTGCCTCTGTTAAGCGGATTTATACAATACTCTCCCTATAATGGAGCTGACCCATCAAAACCCACAAAAGCAAGGGTTGGATACGACGAAACAGGAATTTATTTTGGAATTATTTGTGAAGAAAACGGAAAAGACAGTGTAATGACCGAAATTACACAACGGGATAACGACGAGGCTTTTGTTGATAGGGTTGGCATCATGTTAAGTCCTTACAACGATGGGATCAATGTTTTATATTTTATTGTCACGGCAGCGGGTGTTCAGGTTGACGTAAAATTTACAGAAAACGGAACAGATTTTAGTTGGAACCCTGTTTGGGAATCACAAGTAAATATTGAGGATTCAGAGTGGACGGCCGAAATTAAAATACCGTATTCGGCCTTGCGTTTCCCAAAGAACAACGTACAGGATTGGGGGATCAATATTTGGCGCAAAAGGGTCAGTTTTAATGAATGGTCAAGCTGGAATTATGTTTCAAATGATATCCAAGGCTTTTACAGGGTCAATGGCCTTATTCAGGATATCGAGATTAAAGAAACCCCTGTGCGCTTATCTTTATCACCTTACATTTCAACCTACGTTGAAAGAAATATAAGTAAAGAGTGGTCATCGAATTTCAATGCCGGAATGGATTTAAAATATGGAATTTCTGAAAGTTTCACTTTAGATGCCATTCTAATCCCTGATTTTGGGCAGGTGCAGTCAGACGATCAGGTATTAAACCTTACGCCTTACGAAATAAGGTACAATGAAAGAAGGCAGTTTTTTACCGAAGGAACAGAATTATTCAATAAAGGGGACATTTTTTATTCACGGCGGATTGGCTCACAACCGAAAGGCAAAAACAAGGCCTATGATAATCTAAATACAAACGAAATAGTTACAGAAAACCCTAACGAAACAAAACTGATCAATGCACTGAAATTTTCTGGAAGGACCAATAAAGGCCTTGGCATTGGTATCCTTAATGCCATGACAGGCAATACATTTGCAAGCGTGAATGATACCATAACCGGTGATTCGAGAGAAATAAGCACACAGCCCTTTACCAATTACAACCTAATTGCGCTGGATCAAAACCTGTTTAAGAATTCCTATCTAAGTATAATTAATTCAAACGTTTCCGGAAAAGATATTATGGCGAATGTAACCGCAACCGAATTCAAGTTCGCAGATAAAGACAATCGCTATAGAATTAAGGGAGTAGGTGCATTAAGCAAAGTTCTCAACGGATCAGAAAAAGAAACCGGCTATAAATTTAACATAGAAGCAGGAAAATTCAGGGGAAACTTCCAGTATTTGTACAGGCTTAGTGCAATTAGTAATAAATACAATCAAAATGATCTTGGATATCTTTCCAGAAATAATGAGTTCAATAATACATTCTCTACAGGTTATCACATTTATGAACCATTTGGCAAATTTCTGGATATGCACCACAGTATTTGGGTTAATTACAATCGACTTATGGAACCTTCAAGTTTTACGGAATTTAGATTTGCCTATATAATCGAAACAAGGTTAAAGAACAATTACCACTTTAGGATGCATGCTGCATTGGGTCCGTTAGAAGGACGGGATTATTATGAACCACGGGTAACAGGAAGGTTTTTTCGTACCCCCAGATATTATCATAACTGTATCACGCTTACCACAGATAACAGAAAACCATTGGTTTTATCGTTTGATGCTGATATAACAAATTCATACCAATCTGATTATAAAATTGAGAACATGAGCTTAAATATTGGATCAACCTATCGCATTAATAATCAGTTTAATGTAGCTTATCTTTTGTCTTTCGACTCGAACAAAAATGAGTTAGGTTTTGTTGAGAAAAGTGCAAACGCTGAACAGATCTATTTCGGGAAACGAACCCGGAAAACATTCGAAAACACATTAAGTGTCAACTACCTTTTCAATAACAAAGCTTCCTTTAACTTCAGGCTAAGGCATTATTGGTCGCAGGCAATTTATGACTCTTATTACGAATTAATGGATGATGGTTATCTGACACTTTCATCCTTAAATGCTAATCATGATGTTAATTATAGCACTTTTAATGTAGATATGACTTATATCTGGAATTTTGCCCCGGGCAGTGAATTACGCATAAACTGGAAAAATACATCTTATAATCAGCAAATGGATACAGATGATAATATATGGGGCAATTTGAGCAATACTTTTAATTTGCCCCATGCCAATATATTTTCTGTTAAACTGCTGTATTACATCGATTATCAGGCCATTAAATCAATGATAAAGTAAGAAATTTGGTCTGTAAATTATCGATTGTTGGTACAAGTAATTTTGATTAAATAATAGAAGGAAAGCTAATATCAATAATTAAAATTATGAAAAACACAGCTCTTTTGTTGATTATATTTTATTCAATTCATTACTGTTATGGGCAAAATCTAATTAATCAGGATCAAAGGCTTGACTCTATTTTCATGGATATTCAACTGAGCTATATCGAAGGAGGCACATTTATCATGGGTAGTGACGACAGTTTAGCCAGAAAAAATGAAACACCTCATATGATAACCGTAGGGGATTTTGCCATGATGAAATATGAAACCACGGTAAATGAATTTAAACGGTTTATAGATGCTACTGGGTATGTAACTGATGCTGAAAAACGAATTGGGAATTATGGAAGTCTCATAAAAACTAACAGCAAAAGCAGGATCAATGATAATAACCTAAACTGGAGATACGGCGCGACAGGCGAGTTGCGGCCGATAACTGAATATAACCATCCCGTCATTCATGTAAGTTATAGTGATGCAGTAGCATATGCTAATTGGTTGAGCAAAGAAACAGGGCAAAACTGGCGCTTACCTACTGAGGCCGAATGGGAATATGCCGCAAAAGGCGGGCAGGATTTTTTATATGCCGGAAGCAATAATATTAATGATGTGGGTTGGTTTTCAGGGAATTCAGGTGGGAGTACCCATCAGGTTGGACAAAAAAAACCAAATAAATTTGGGTTGTATGATATGACCGGTAATGTATGGGAAATGTGTTCCGATAGGTATGATTATGATTATTACAAAAATAGTCCGATGAAAGATCCAATAGGACCCGATTCAGGAAGAGGGCGCGTGTTGCGCGGAGGATGTTGGAGTCATAATGCACAGTATTGCAGGACGGCTCAACGCCACCATCGAGGAATAAATGAAAGAAACTGCATTAATGGGTTTCGACTAGTTATAGTCGAGTAAGTTATACTACGAAATTATTAATAAATTTTGTGCTAATTATAAAGCAGTACATATAAAAAATCATTGAAGAATTAAAACCCCAAAATCATAACTTTACAAAAAATCACAATGAAAAAGATAGTATTGCTCCTTTGTTTAATCGCTTTGTCGATAATTAATTTACCTGCACAAAAAGTTGAGATCAATTCTTGTTTTTCGGTAGATACCGGATACATTAATGTTGATGGCGGAATTTTATTTTACGAAGCAGCCGGCTCCGGTGAAAACATTGTCCTTGTTCATGATGGATTAATTCACCATCATATTTGGGACAATCAGTTTCAAATGCTGGCAAATAATTACCATGTAATCCGTTATGATCGTCGTGGATATGGGAAATCATCTATTCCACAGGACAACTTTTCAAACGTAGATGATTTAAACAAACTGTTTGAGCAACTAAAAATCGACAAAGCTATCATATTTGGTATGTCAGCAGGTGGTGGGCTCACCATCGATTTTACATTAAAATATCCCGAAAAAGTAAATGCTATTGTTTTGGTTGGCAGTGTGGTGAGTGGTTTGGGCTTTACTGATCATATGTTTACACGAGGAGGTCATCTTGATCCTTCTCTTTCGCCATATAATGATTTGCACAAATGGCTCATGTATTTTGCCAAAGATGATCCTTATGAAATATATTACGAAAATTCAGAAGCAAAGGAAAAAATAGTAAAATATATTGAAGACAATGAACCGGGTGTTTTAGCTCGGTTGAAATACACATTACCCCCGGAAAGACCCGCTGTTAAAAACCTGTCAGAAATCAAAATCCCTACATTAATTCTTACTGGCGAATTCGATATACCGGGTGTTCATGTTCATGCAGGTGCTATTGAAGCTGGCATTGCAAATTCAAAGAGATTCATTATTCCAAAATCAGGTCATTTGATTCCGTTGGAACAACCGGAAATTTTTAATGAAACTGTTCTTAATTTTTTAAAACTGAATTTATAAAGCACAAGGTTGTTTTCAAATATTTAACTTATATAATCATATGATTTTAGCTGTAATTTTAAGAATCCTCGTTCTGGTAGCAGTCATACAGACAGTTATATTGCTAATACATTTAGTAAGAATGAAAGGCCGTTCTTTTAGCCGCTCTATTTTGATCGCACTATTCTTTTGTTTTGTGATCTTTTTATCAGGTCATTTATTCCTTTTTATACATAAAAAATTCTTTTATAATTTAGCCTACCTGACTAATCTTTTTGTATTCCTTTCGGCACCCATTTTATATTTTTATTTTCTTTCCTATGTTGAAAAGATACCTCGGTTTAAAAGGAAAGATTTCTTTCACCTGATACCTTTTCTGATTATTTTTATTATCATGGCCTATAACCTGAAATATAATGCTGAAAAAGTGTTTGTGTTTACAAGTTTTGGTATCGCATTGCTGTCGGTTCTATTTATTCAAAATATTGCATACTTGGTTGTTATTTATAAAAAGCTTAGTCTTAAAAAAATTGATATTTTCAGGACAAGGCCATCTATGCTTGGTGATGAAATGCGTTGGGTTGTAATGCTGATAAGGGCATTCTCCATATTGATTTTTTTACAATTGGCCATATTCCTTTCACATAATATATTAGGCTTGATTGAATTTTGTCTTTTCCTGACAGATATATTCTTTATAACTTCTTTTCTGATAATAAATGTGATTATATTGATTGGATTATCAAAATCAAAATTGTTTGAAGATAAACAGAAATATGAAAACTCGCCTTTAAACGGGAATATTAAAAAGGAGTACTTAATGAAGTTAGAAGAAGCATTTGCGGCAGAAGCATATATTGATCCTTTGCTTACGCTTGATAAATTGTCGAAATGTATTCGGGTTCCAAAAAATTATCTATCTCAAATAATAAATGAATCATTCCAAATGAATTTCAACGAATTGATCAATAAATACCGTATTGAAAAAGCAAAGAAATTAATTGACGAATCGAA
>JAHIVC010000044.1 GCA_018816945.1 Bacteroidota bacterium
ATAAAGGTCTCTATTGCTATTCCACTCAAGAAGAGTGTGATAAAATAGTTCTATATTTGACCATATTTCTGAAAGACTCTTCTGTCTGCTAAAATGTAAAAAAGTAAATAATGGGTCTTTTTCATCATCCGACTTTCCTGCCATTAATTCCAGGATAAGTTCAATTTTCGTATCGTAATCTGCCCTCTTTTTATTAGTAATAAATGACCAGAATTTCATATCCTGGTCATTTAATTTATGCTCCATTTCATCCCATAAAAGGGCAATCTCAAAATGCCTTAACCGCTTTTCCTCATGTCCCAATTCTTTGAAGCTGTCTTCCGAAAGGAATAAAGCCTTTGTTAGTTCTGCATTTGTAAGTGGAATCTTGCCAATATTCAATCGTTCAAACAAATCCTCACTGTCTTCATTATCTTTGACTTCATACCAGATTATTTTTGAATAACTTAAGAATTTGGATTGGAATTCTGCGTCATCCAATGGTTTCCCACTGTGTTGATCATGATAATTACGCTCCCAGTCTCTTATGGTCTGATACGCCTTGGAAATATGATAAAAATCGATGTTTCTTTTATTTATGTCCACCGTAACATCATCACTATTGACTTTTATTCCCTGAAGAAATTTGACACAATCTTCCCGAGTTTCATAATCGATTTTAAATAAATTCTTCTTTTGGCGCCCTGTCCAAAATTCGTTAATATATTTCAATATCAAGTAAATAGTTGTCAGACGTTGTTGCCCATCAATTACTTCATACCATTCACCTTCCATCAATCTGTCCGATGCAGAATCTGTTTTTAATTTTTTGAGTACGATTGGCTGGAGGCAGTAAAAAGTTTTTTTATCATGTTTTCCTGGCACTTCACGAGGGACAAAAGAGTCAATATCATCCAGTAGTTGTTCCACCTGCTGAGATGTCCAGCGATACCCTCGCTGGTAGTGGCGGATGAAAAATTTGTTCTCTAAAAGCTCTGAAATTGCTTTTGGTTTTAACACATTACTGTCGATATTTTCCATAATCAGTTCTCCCTACCCACCTGCTATTCATTTTTTTATTCCACCATTGATTAAAGTAACCGGAATGGCTTACCCAATTGAATCGCCGAAGAGCATAAAAAGACGAGCGAAGTTACTTAAACAAGGTTAAATTATATATATAAAAAATAAATAGCAAGCATTCTTTCAAGGGAGGTATGTTAAAGAAACCCCATTGATACATGATCTTCAAAGTCCCATCCATGTTGGGTAAAAGGCCTGTAACAGATTTATAATAGCAGCCCTATTAACCTCTTTCCAAATGAGTAGGGATTCATATAATGGCCGTTGAAAAGGAATACGTCAAAAAAGAGACACACATAATCGCTTTAAACAAATATTCACTGGTTAACTTTGTAAAAGAAGTTAACCAGTTTGTGCAGCTATAAAATTGAAAATATCCCGCATGTAGTTTTTATAATTTTCGCATAAAAGACAATAAAATTTTGAAGTTCAAAGAGGAGAGCAATCTGTCTATCTATGTTCGCTACAAGCCTTCAATCCAAAGGCGTTGACTTCTAAGAAGAGCGTTTAATCGATTGTTGCATGCCATCAGTATTTTGGGTGCATACAGATTTGCAACAAATCGATTAAATGTAAGAACTGAATTTGAATAAAACGGAGAAAGCTGAGAAAAAAAAGACGCAAAAATACTTACTACGGGTATTGTATGCTCCTTACAAATGCCGCGTCCGACGTACGCGCCCATCTAAGTGGTCGTGAAGTTTCAACTGGTCTCTTCCTTCCAGTCACTAAGTGGGAACAAGACTGGCGAACTTCCTCGGACTTTAACAGTATCTCAGACCAGTAAATAAATAATTACATGTGCATAATTAAAAAGTCAATTCATCCTTAAAAATTTTCCACAAATCGGCTCGGTTTAGGTGATGTGATTATGACCAAAGGCTTTGGCAAATCAGTTTTTTTAAATGCCTTTAAAACTTTATGCTACTTTACAATATGCCGAGGCCGCTTCCGCGCAGCGGTTCAGTTCTTTTGGCAATGTTGCCTGGTATCAAAATCCGACCGGAGGGTACTTGTATTCATAGGGCGGGCTTTTTTTAAAATATCAATAGACACAACATATTGGGGTGGGAAAAAAATATCCTTGATCAATCAATATTCAATTTTTCCATAAACCAATATTTATTCTTGCTCAAAAAAGTATTTGTTTTAGGAAAAATGAAGCGTCATCAATACCCCGGACTTTGTCTATACGTCCTGTGTGATGATCAGTGTCTCAGGGGAGAGGACTATATTAAGAACGGGGGGGGGG
>JAHIVC010000045.1 GCA_018816945.1 Bacteroidota bacterium
AACTAATTAATAAAAAAATGAAAGCACAAAAACCTCTAAAAGAAATCTTTATAGTATTGGTTACCATCGCTCCTTTATTATACTATTTTTATTTATGGAGTTCATTGCCGGAAACAATTCCAATCCATTTTGATGCGATTGGAAATCCCAACGGATATGGCAGTAAAAATATCATCACAATCGTATTATTAATTTTAACGGTAGGGATTTACCTGTTTCTTAAATTTATACCACGAGTTTACAATAAAAACAGCTTTACGATTGATCCTAAAACATTTGAGAATCTACGATTTATTATGGCATTGTTTTTCTCAACCTTATGTTTTATGATCATATTTTCCGTTCAACAAGGTAAAATAAACAGCTCCTTGCTCTATATCATTATTGCATTTTTGATTTCCATACTTGGAAATTACATGGGCAATGTCAGGCCAAATAATCTCTTTAAAAACAAATTTAAATGGACGAATAAGGATGAATTTGTATGGAAGAAAACACAAAATTTCATTGGTAAACTTTGGTTTGTTTCAGGCATTGCTTTAGCATTAATCATTATCTTCTTACCAAAAGAATTGGAGGCTTACGTATTATTTATTGGTATGATGATTATTTTAGTAATTCTGCCTGCTGGGTATAGCTATATAATTTATCTGAATAATAAAAAAGCCCTTAAACGAAATGAGTTATCGGAAACTCTAGCGAATACAGTAGAGTCAGAAAGTAGAAATTCCGATCCTTGGATAGGATTATTTTATGTCAACAGCAGGGATAAAAGGGTACTCGTACCAAAACGAACCCCGGGAATGGGATGGACTTTGAATTTTGGGAATCCTTATGCTTATATTTTACTCATTGCAATTGTTTTAATTATCCTTATGACTAATTATCTTACTTAAAAATCCAGCCATGAAAAAACTAATTTTAATTTTCGCAGGATTATTCTTATCCACAGTTTTAAAGTCTCAAGATTTACAGAATGTGAATTTCTCAGAATCAGAACTGATACTTAAAACCACTACCGGCAATATTTACGGAACATTAAGCATCGCTGAAACTCCTGAACCAAGCCCAATTATTCTTATTATTGCCGGCTCAGGTCCAACCGACCGTGATTGTAATTCGGCACTTGGTTTAAAAACCAATGCCTTCAAAATGATGGCGGAAGGATTTGCTGTGAATGGAATATCGACACTTAGATTTGATAAACGAGGGATTGCGGAAAGCAACGCGGCAATGAAAAGTGAAGCTGAACTTCGATTTGACGACTATATAAAAGATGTGGTAGATTGGGTTGCATTATTAAAAGCTGATCCTCGATTTTCAAGAATTATTATTTTGGGCCATAGTGAAGGTTCATTGATAGGAATGATCGCCGCCGAACAAACCAAAATTGATGGATATATATCTATTTCGGGAGCAGGGAGGGCAATCGATGAAGTGCTGAAAGAACAACTCGTCAGCAAATTACCACCGCAACTGATGGAAGAATCAAATCGAATATTGGATACCTTAAAAATGGGCAAGTTAGCTTCGCAGGTGAGTCCCTATCTGGTTTCGCTATATCGCCCAAGTGTTCAGCCCTATATGATTTCATGGATAAAATATGATCCGGCTAAAGAAATTAAAAACTTAAAAACCCCTACTTTAATTATTCAAGGTAACACTGATTTACAGGTAAGTGAAAAAGATGCAAAATTGCTTGCTGCTGCAAAACCCAATGCAAAATTATTAATTATTGAAAATATGAATCATGTTTTAAAAGAATCTGAAGCTGATCCTCAAAAAAATATGGCCACCTATAATAACCCTGAATTACCATTAAAAGCAGGATTGGTTGATGAAATTGTGAAGTTTATAAATAACAAGTAGTTAAAAATGTTTTTAATCAGGAGATCAAATAAGAATATAGGGTAATTTAAGGCAAACAACTCTATGTTAATATTCTTCTATCCAACAATAATTTGAACAATTATTGTCCTGATGGATGGATTTTGACCTTAAAATCAATAGTACACCTAATTCTATTGCACTTTATTAACCTGATTTAAAAACAAACACATGAAAAAAATTCGAATTTTAAGCCTATTTATTTTTACCACAATCTTGACTTCAGGAACTTTTGGGCAAGACCTGAAAGTGAACAGTAATGGACTGGATATCTACTACCGTATCATGGGTAAAGGTTTACCAATTTTGATAATTGGTGGTGGTCCTGGAGATGTTTCAGATCGTTATCTTAGTTTGTGCGAACTGCTTTCCAAGGACTTTCAGTGTATTTTGGTTGATCAGAGAGGAACAGGCAAATCTACTCCTGCACAAATAGATTCTTCCAGCATTTCGTTAGCGTTGACTATTGAGGATTTCGAGGCTATTCGTAATCATTTGGGGTTTAAGCAATGGACTGTGCTTGGCTTCTCGTATGGAGGGTTCGTAGCCGCTGTTTACACCAACGACTATCCAACATCAGTTTCTTCGCTTATCCATATGGGCTCATTGGGATTTGATTTTAATGTCTATAGGCATTTTAGTGACAATATCGTGTCGAGGCTACATCCCGGTGATCTGGAATTGCTAAAATATTGGAGTGATTCAACCAGAATGGCAACTGATAAACACCATGCAATTGTTGAAACAATTAAGGCAAGAATGCCCGGCTATTTTTTTAGCAGAGAAAAAGCATTGTTAGTTACTCAAACCATGAAAGACTCTGACTTTAATTTAAGTCTCGGTGATTATTTGTGGGATGATATGTACAAAAGAAGCCTTGAATTGTTAAAAAAGAATTCGGACTTCGATAAACCAGTGCTCATTCTTCATGGCAGACAAGATCCATTGGGAGAATCGGTAGCTCAATCTTTATCACGTTATTATAAAAATAGCAAGCTGGTATTTGTCGAAAAAAGCGGTCATTATTCCTGGATAGAACAACCTGAAAAGATTTTGGCAGCAATTAAAGCGTTTTTATCACCGACCAAATAAATAGCAATGAAAAAAGCAGGACTTTTCTTTTTTATTATCGGTTTAGCTACTTCAGCTATACCTGCTCAGGAAAAAATTTCGATAAACTCAATACCATCAACAATTGCCTTTACCATTGATGAGAAGGACCTATTTCCTGAAGGCATTACCTATGATCCTATAACAAAATTATTTTTTGTAAGCAGTGTTCAAAAGAAAAAAGTGATTGCAATTGATACAAAAGGTAATTGTTTTGATTTTGTAAAACAAGAGCAGGATAGTATGTTTCGCAGTTTAGGAATGAAAGTAGATGTTGAGAGAAGAAGATTATGGATTGTTTCAAATAGTGATTGGGGCAACAGCATGATATCGGCAGTTCATATTTATAATATTGATACTCGAAAGCTAATAAAGAGTTTATTTACTGCCAAGGGAAAAGTTCCCACTTTTAACGACCTCGCTCTTACTGAATCGGGTGATGCATTTATTTCAGATTTTGGCGGGAATAGTATTTTTCTGGTTCCATCAGATTTGAGCAGGGCTGAACTGTTTTTAGAGTCCGATAACCTTTTGGAGGGTGCAAATGGAATGGTTCTCTCTTCTGATGATTCAATGCTATATGTTGCATCGAATACAAAAGGGATTGTAATCGTTGATTTAAGAAACAAATCCATTCAACCAATTGCTTGTAGTTTGCCTATAGAAACCAAAGGGATCGATGGGCTAATGCTTTACAATAACAGTCTTGTTGGGGTTTTTAATGGTGATGGCGATATGAAAAAGCATCATATTTCCCAATATGTGCTAAGCGATGATGGTCGCGAAATCGTTTCTTCATCCATAATAGATCAGAATAACCCCTTGTTTAACGAGCCCACATCGGGAGTGATTGTTGATGATGAATTGTATTGCCTAGCGACCACCAATTTGCGTCAATTTGTAATGGATGGAAATGTTGATGTTACCAAGCTTAAAAACCCAATTGTGCTGAGGTATATACTTGAGAATGTTTCAGAAAATAATTAAGTCAAATTGAATCTGTTGCACAGGAGTATGACTGGCATGACATTAAATAGAATTGGGCTTTGATAAAAATTTTAAAAATATATTACAAAACTATTATTTATGAAAAATTAAATTAATACACTCAGAAAAATGAAACAGAAAAAACTTATTCGATTATCGATATCAATAATAATAATGATAATCTCATTGAATGCATTTTCGCAAATTACATTAAATACACCTAATACAAATAGTATTTTGTATTTAGGTGAAGGAGAAAACCAGCCATTGATTGTTGGTTTGGGTGGATCTGAAGGAGGAAATGCATGGGCGAGTGAAGGATGGGGAAAAGTGAGGGATCAATTTGTGGTAAAAGGATATGCTTTTTTAGCTCTTGGCTACTTTGGAGGAGAAGGAATGCCCGATACATTAAATCTTATCGCAATTGAAAATATTCACTATGCAATTGCAGAAGCTTCCAAAAATCCAAAAATAAATAAGAAAAGAATTGCAATTATTGGAGGGTCAACAGGAGCTGAACTTGCATTGGTTATGGGAAGTTATTACAAGGATATTAAGTGCGTGATTGGACTAGTTCCCAGCCATGCCGTTTTCCCTGGACATACAATGAGTTTTTCAACATCTTGCTGGACCTACAAGAATAAGGAACTACCCTTTGTTCCAGCCACTAAGGATGCTATACCCTTTATTATGAATGGAGAAATGAGAAAGGCATTTGAAGAAGTTCTAAAGGATACTGTTGCAGAACAAAAAGCATTAATCATGGTTGAAAAAATAAAAGGGCCAATTTTGCTTATTTCTGCTAAAAATGATGAGGTTTGGCCATCGACACCCATGTCGGAGAAAGTGATGGCAAGATTAAGTACCAAAAAGTTTAAGTACCATTTTGAGCATGTTGCGATAGAAGGAGGGCATTCTGCTCCACTAAAACAATTTGGCAAGGTTATTTTTCCATTTTTGGAAAAGCATTTCCCTGTAAAATAATAGAGGGGTTTTCAACTGATAGTTTTAAAAAATTTATAATGATTAAGAAAATTGAGATAAAGGTTGAAGTAAGTATAGTATTAATAACAAATCAATAATAAGGTGAAATAATATGAAACACCCATGTTTTGCCATACACAAACACACTAGTAATATTATTGCAAACATGGGTGTTCCATCATACCTTAAAAATAAATTTTATTATGATGAAAAAAGCATTTCAATTGACATCAATTTTAGTCTTAGTTATTTTATTAAGTTTAACTATTATTTCCTGTTCCCCAAAACAGGATGAATATAAAATTCAAGCATGGAAGACAGTGAAGACAATTAATCGATTATGGGCCATAGAGAGGGATATTGATAGCTTGGCGTTGTTCTTTCATAAAAATATGGTTTTAATTGCTCCTTCGCGATTTGAAAGATACGAAGGGGAAAAGGAAATTATCAAATCCTATCAGGATTATTTAAATGTAGCAGAAGTTATATTTTTTATTGAGTCAAATCCACGGGTTGATATATATGAAAATACTGCTATTGTTTGTTATGATTATCATGCAAAGTTGTGTTTTTCAAAAAAAGATACGATAGAGACAAAAGGCAGGGATATGTATATTCTTACTTTTGAAAATAATAAATGGAAAGCCGTTGCCAATCAATTTTCAACAATAAATAATTAAGCTATTCTTCATGAAAAATCAAATTACTCCAACTCAACTTTTTTCGCAGCTTGTGCCTAAGAAAAAAATATCAAGAATTTTACAATTTCCCCTTAGCCGGATATTTGTAGCCTTCCTTTTTCTGATACCCGTAATCTTAACCTATAATCTGCTATCAATCTTTGTCCTTGATGGGCTTGGAGAGCCTTTGGGAAGTTATGTTCATTATGCGACAATTCCAGTATTCATCTTTTTACTGTTTATATTGTATGCTAAATACACCAAGAGTTTTGAAGGACGGAAGGCATTTGAATTAAATTTTAATGGATGGCATAAGGAATTTGGTATAGGATTAGCAATTGGCGGAGGTATGGTTGTTATTATAACAGCTATTTTATGGATATTGAATTTCTACGCTGTTGATCATTTAAATTCGCCCCAAGTTCTATTTACAGGGTTTTTAAGATATGGTTATGGTTCGCTACTTGAAGAGTTGATTTTTACTATCATTTTTTTTAGGCTCATAGAAGAGTATTCTGGCACGCTTGTTTCATTCATCGCAACTTCGATGCTATTTGGGTTGATGCATCTTGGAAATGACGGTGCAACTCTAGGAAGTTCCTCGCTGATAATGCTTGAGCATATAGTAATTCTTGCACCCTTCATGCTGACACGTAGAATATGGATGGTATGGGCCATTCATCTTAGTTGGAATTATTTTCAAACTGCAGTTTTTGGAATGAACAATTCAGGAATGGCTCACGGTGGATTCATCACTCCCAATATCTCTGGTCCAGAATGGATTACAGGAGGTTCTTTTGGAATTGAAGCATCCTACTTGTCAATTTTTGTGAATATTGCATTTGGTGTAGTTATTCTATTATTGGCTATTAAAAGAGAGCAGTTTGTAAAGGTTAAAAATCCATTTGCTAAAACTACCATCAAGGTCAATAGATAATTAAGGTGGGGATTGAACCATTCGCTAATTGACATGGAGCCATTATTGTAATTTAATACTGCGACTCTATGTATTATCAAATAGGCTTTAGAATTGCATTTAATTGTTAAATTTGTTATTCCACAGAATAAATTTTATTATCATAACATAATTACAACAAGATGAATTAGAAACTTGTTCTGGTTTTTCATACAACGAAAAAATTCTTCTTAAATCACAAAAAAAGAAAAAACATATGAAAAAAATCCTGTTTTTATTGATATTCTTTTGTTTCGTTAACCTATTTTGCTATTCACAGCAGAATAACATTATTGAAGATAAATTTCTGATCGTACTAGATATTCAGGAATATTATACAAAAAATAAACTGCCTGAAATTTCTGCTCAAAAAATAATTGATTCTGTCAACTATGTAATTAATCATACTGACCCCCACAAGGTAATTTACATAAAGAGCATCCATAAAGTATTAATCTTGTCCCTTTCTTTTCCTTTTTTATATATTACTATCGATGCCCAAGCGATGAGTTTTGATAAAAGAATGAATGTGGTGAATGATCATATTTTTATAAATGATAATTTCAGTGTATTTACCATAGAAAAACTAAGAAATTTCCTTAAGCAAATCAACGCAAAAGAAATTGTGATGATCGGCGTTATGGCGGAAGAATTTATATCTGAATATTTGATTGAGGGAAAGGAACTTGGTTATGATATGTACACAATTCCGGAAGCCATTATTGGAAAATCACAAAAAAGTAAAGATGAAGCGATCATAAAACTTATAAAAAAGGGAATTAAAATAATTGATATTAATACCCTGACAGATAACAAAGAATAAATGCACTTTAATTGGAAATTAAATTTTATGCTTTTGCCAACAATTGCAACATGGCAAGAATTGTTTAGCAGTAATAAACAGATATAGATAGATTTAACTCTGACTTTTCGTGTTGAGACTTCTTATTTGCAGAATAAGCCTGATCGCTTGACTTTCTGAATTTATCATTACCCAACGGGGGAAAATTTTTTATGTGAATATGATCAGATTGAACTGAGGTTAATTTGATAACAGCTTCAGTTTATTCGGCCGGTTTTCTACTTATCCTTAATCACATATTCCTTTGGATGTTCTGCACCCAGCAAATATTTCACAAAATAATCCCAGCGTTTGCGGATCATATAGGTTTCACGTCCAAAACCATGACCACGATTTGGGAAAATGATCAAATCAAAATCTTTATTGGCAGCAATCAATTCGTTTACCACCAAAAGCGAATTATAAAAAGGAACATTCATATCCATGCTTCCATGGGTAATCAACAGCTTTCCTTTCAGGTTTTTCGCGAGATTTTGGTTCGCCTGATCGTCGTAATTACTGCTTCCATCTGCATTTGGAACCAGCAATCCCTGCCATTTTTCGCCCCAGTCGTCTTCATAGTTACGCTGATCGTGATTCCCTGCTCCACTCACAGCAACTTTAAAGAAATCGGGGTAACGCAGAATGGCATCTGTTGAAGCATATCCGCCACCCGAATGACCATAAATTCCAACTCGGTCGATATCGATCCACGAATATCTTTCGGCCAGTTGCTGCATTCCAGTAATTTGATCAGGCAAACCATTGTCGCCCATATTTCCATAATAAGCATCGTGGAAGGATTTGGAACGCATCGGGGTTCCCAGTGCATCCAATGCAACCACAATAAACCCAAGCTCAGCTAAGGATTGACGATCGCCACGATAAGCAGCAAAACTTCTGCTGCCAACGCTGCCCGATTGTGGTCCCGGATAAATATAATTAATGATGGGATATTTTTTAGTAGGATCCATATTGGTTGGCTTGCAAAGCAATCCGTATAAATCGGTTTTTCCATCACGAGCTTTCACCGTAAATGATTCGGGAGCCTGCCATCCCGAAGCAATTAATTTTGAAATGTCGCCTTTTTCGAGTTCCATCAGCAACTTTCCTTTTTTATCCCTTAAAACCGTGATGGGCGCATCTTGCGGTGTTGAGTAAGAATCTGTAAAATAATTTCCGCTTGGTGCTAACTTCCAGTTATGATTAGCATTTTCGGGTGTGAGCAATTTTAAATCCGAACCATCCATTTTCACGGAATAGTAATACTGATAATAGGGATCGCCTGCTTCGCGGCTCCCTCCCGAAAAATAAATAGTGCGGTCCTTTTCATTGATGTTGAGTACCTGAAAAACCCTCCAATCACCTTTTGTAATTTGGTTTTTCAAGGCACCTGTCGTAAGATCATACAAATACAAATGTCCCCAATTATCGGCTTGCGAGAACCAGATAAATTCATTGCTTTCTTTCATCACATACCAGTTCCATTTTCCGGCACCCGATTCGAAAAAAGTTTCTTCTTTTTCATAAAACACGGTTTTTACTTCACCGGTATTCGCATCTGCCGTTCGCAGCCAGGCTTCTTTATGATCTCTCGAATTGGAAAGGAAAGCCAGTTGTTTGCTGTCGTTGCTCCATTGCAGGTCGGCAATGCCGCTGCCCGAAGCAATATGATCGGTAATGCTTGATCGATGCTGATCCGGATCCATTTTTAAACGTACCACTTTGGGTTGGTCCACATGAATAACTACACGTTCAACGCGGAAAATAAGGCTGTCACCTGGTAATGGATATTTCCATGCTTCCAGTTTGGGATGTCCTACATTGGTAGTTGCCAGGTACATCTCCCCTACTCCGCGACCGTCGTGTTGAAACGTGGCGATCATCTTCGAATCTGGCGACCAGTCCAAAACAGGGCGATTGCTCTTGGTCCAGCCGGCATTATTGGTGGCATATCCAAAATCCTCGACGCCGTCGGTGGTTAACTGAATTTCTTCATTGCTGGCAATGATTTTCATCCACAGATTATAATCGCGAATAAAAGCGGCTTTCAAACCGTCGGGTGAAACTACGGCATCCTTAATCGTGATCGTTTTTACCACTAATTTATCTGCCACCTCTTTGGTGAGTTCCGATTTCTTTTTCTTTTTGGCATCCACCAAATAATATTTGGTTCCTTCGGGTGCATTTACGCTGTACCA
>JAHIVC010000046.1 GCA_018816945.1 Bacteroidota bacterium
AAAACTATTACGGTTGAGGAATATAAGAGTTACTCTCTCGGTAAAAGAATTTACTACCGAATCTATCGTAACCCGATAATAATCTTTCTTATAGCCCCTTTCTTTTTGTTTACAATTGCTATGCGTTTTCCGAACAAAACCCAATCCTTTAAATCCAAATTATACACACACCTTACTACCATTGGTCTTATTTTAGGCGTGATTCTTATCTCACTATTAATAGGATTAAAAACCTTTCTTCTTATTCAGATTCCGATATTATATTTTGCTTCGGTGGCAGGTGTTTGGTTGTTTTATTTACAACATCAATTTGAGGATGTAATTTGGGAACGTGACGAAAATTGGGATTACAAAATAATTGCCATGGAAGGCAGTTCGTACCTGAAGCTCCCTAAAATATTACAGTGGTTCTCGGGCAATATTGGCTTTCATCACCTCCACCATCTAAGTCCCAAAATACCAAATTACAATCTCGAAAAATGCATCCGTGAAAATCCAATTTTCCAGAAAGAACCACTTACTTTTTGGCCAAGTATCCGTTCAATGCGTTATCGTTTATGGGATGAAAAGAAACATAAATTGGTCAGCCTTCGCGAAGCATTGAGTTCCTAATAAAAATTCAATCATTCCAATTAAGTTGTATTCTTGTTTGGTATTTTTTCAACTGCCCATATTTTCAATTATTAAATAAATCCTTATCTTCCGATGATATTTACAATTATTCTAATTTGCCCTTTGAACATAATTCAATTATCATGAAAAATTATGCGTTTTCATTTATACTGATCGTTTTGGTAAACCTTTCTGTTTTTGCTCAAAGCAATCAAACAAGAGGCAGGATTTCTGAATTTGGGATTAAAGTGGGATATCTTGAAAAAGGTACCTTAAACATGATCACCGATGTTGAGGGGGTCAAAGTTGGACATCTTACTCTGAAAGAGAGAACGGACATCAGAACGGGAGTTACTGCAATTCTGCCACATGGTGGAAATATTTTTCAGGAAAAAGTTCCCGCAGCAATTTATTGTTTTAACAGTTTTGGGAAATTGGCAGGTTATACCCAGGTTCAAGAACTTGGCAATATAGAGACTCCAATAATTCTGACAAACACATTAAATGTAGGAACAGCTATGGAAGCTGTTGTTAAATACACGCTCGAACAAAAAGGGAATGAGAATGTACGTTCTGTAAATGCGGTTGTCGGGGAAACGAATGATGGGTATTTAAATGATATAAGAGGTCAACATGTGACTCGCGAACATGTTATTCAGGCGATAAAGTCAGCTGTTTCGGGCAAATTTGAAGAAGGATGTGTTGGTGCCGGAACCGGAACAACTGCACTCGGATTTAAAGGTGGTATTGGGTCGGCTTCCAGAAAAACGATTGCCATTGATGGAAAACAATATACGGTTGGAGTGTTACTACAATCTAATTTTGGACGGGAACTTTACATCAATGGAGAACCTGTAACAACAAAAATTAAGAGTAACAAAATCAATAAAAAGGAAGATGGATCATGCATGATTATCATAGCAACGGATGCTCCCTTATCGACCAGAAATTTAGAAAGGTTGGCAAAACGTGCTTTCATTGGAATGGGAAAAACAACCAATGTTATGTCAAATTCATCAGGAGATTTTGCCATTGCATTTTCAACGGCTTACCACATACCTAATGATAGTAAAAGTAATTTGTATGATTTACCACCATTGTTTTTGAATGACGCAATGACAACATTATTTCAGGCCGTGGAAGAGGCTACTCAGGAGGCTGTTTACAATTCATTATTCATGGCGACTACAACTACAGGCTTTGGAGGTAATACTGTAAATGCAATTCCTATCGAGCAGGTTTTGAAGATTATCAATAAATAATATTTGAAATATTATTCTGAAATTAAAAAGCATCTTGATCCTTAAATCCAAGATGCTTTTTAATAAGAAAATTAATGCTTATTTCTTTTGTGATAATGGATAAAGATTGTCAGGAATATTTTTATAATCAATTGTTGTCAGATCGGCCGGTCCCAAACCGGGAGCATCAACTTCAATGATAGCACCGGCTAAACCGTTTTCATAAAACCCTCTTCTAAAATGAACCCTCGATTTTAAAACAATAATATCAAGTGATTTAATATCGATGCCCAGTGTTGTGAATATTCTGGCATCTGTTACTTGATTTAGCACAGGTGTTAAAATAACCCGATTGTTCTCCCCAAATTTCACAACGGCAACTTTGTCGGATCTTCCTAATTTATCAAAATACTCCAGTTGTCCTTTAATGTGAACCGGTTTGCCTGCAAATTCATCTTCGTAACCTCCTATACTAAGTTCAACTTCATCGCCTACATTTTTTCCCTGCTCAGTTAATTGGTTTATTGCTTTGATATCAGAAATGGTTGCCATGCAAAAGTTTTTCGCATGTTGCTTAATCAATTCGGCCAAAATATGGCTTGAATTTCCTGTTCTGTCGCTATGATCGGCAACAATAACAGGCGTTTTTCCTTCTTTCACAGCTTCAATACTCAATCTAACCCCTTCTTCGGTTTTGGGTAATTTTTTACCTGCAAATTCAAACCTTCTCATCCAGATGTAATTATTCATTTCATCAGCTATTTTATCTGCACGTTCCTGATCGTTATTTGTAATTATCATGATCGTGGCACCCACATCCGGAACGTCTGCATAGGCAAATCCAAAAGCTACCGAAACATAAACACCTGGATATTGTTCTTCGATGCGACGTGCTTTCTCCATGATTTCCATGGCAGGCGAAACACCGGTTCCCTGAAAAACACTGGGGGTGATAATTCCGGGTTTACGAGTGGCCATGGTAGGTTTGTATTTACCATTGAGGGTTAGGTTCATCAAGCGTGCCAGGCGTTCACCTTGCAGATAGGCATCATAATGAGGATATCGCTTGATGATTAGAACAGCATTAGCTACATCCGTTAGTTCATGATCTTCATTGGCATGTAAATCGAGGGTGACAAAAATTGGGATGTCGCCTACAACTTTTCTCAGTCGTCTTACGATTTCAGCTTCCGGCTTTGGAATTCCAGTAACAGCCATGGCTCCATGAAGTGATAAATATAGCCCATCAAAGGATCCTTTTTCTTCAAGGTCCTTGGCCATCAAAGCAGTATATTTATCGAAAGCTTCCTGGGTAATCCAACTACCTGATGAACCTCCTTTTGAATCACGTGGGGAAGTCAAACCAATCAATTCTAAATCTTCGAATTCAGAAGCTTGATTCACAAACCCTTCGATATAATCACCCGCCGCCAAAACTTCTGCTCCTTGTAGCGGAGGACCATAGTATTCAAATTCTTCAATTCCGGTCGGGGCTGGACAAAATGTGCAGGTTTCATGAGAGAAAGTAGCGACTCCAATTTTGAATTTTCTCGTTTCCTTTTCATTATCACAGGAAAGAAGAAAAAAAGGAAGAAAAATTAGCAGGATTTTAATACTTGTTCGGATCATAATCGAAATAATTAAGTTTGTAAGTTGTTGGAATAATAACTGGAAATGTTAAATTTAAACATTGAAAATTAATTTATAATTTAAAAATGAAAAAGTTCAGTACTAATTTAGGAATTATTTCTATTCTCATTTTTCTTTCGGTTAGTTTCTCGAACTATTCCCAAAAATTGACTTTGCATGGTAAACACTTGAACCATGCAACCAATGTTGAGGAAATAGGATATAATCAGGGTGTTGTTGATTATTCAGCACGTAATTTAGCAAGTGAAGCTGAATTTGAAACATTACTTAACCTTATATTTTAAGCAAGAGAACAGTAAAATGAAGAAAGGAATGATTGGAATAGTGGGAGGAATGGGGCCAATTGCAGGTATCGATCTCTCTAGGAAAATAGTAAACCAAACCATAGCAGGAAGAGATCAGGATCATATTTCTCAAATATTATATTCAGCATCAGAACGAATTGGCGATCGTACAGAATATATTCAGGGAAAAATTCAAGAAAACCCTGCTTATGCTATCGCAGATATTATTTTGAGCCTTGAATCAATGGGTGCTACTGTTGTTGGTTTGCCTTGTAATTCGGCTCATGCTACAAATATTTTTGGTGTAATTGTGGAAAAATTAAAAGAAAGACAGTCTGAAATAATACTGTTACACATGATTGAAGAGGTTGGCAAATTTCTAAAAACCCAGTTTCCAACAATTAAAAAAGTTGGCATTCTTGGAACCGCCGGAACCTACCAAACCCACCAATACAAACAAATTGAGAAATTCGGATTTGAAGTACTGAATGTTTCGGAAACTATGGTTGAAGAAGTTCATCAATCCATTTATCATCCTGTTTATGGAATTAAATCTGTTACAGATAAAATTAGTGAAGAATCGCTGGTCATTCTATATTTTGCATGTAATTTCTTAATTGAAAAAGGGGCAGAGGTAATTGTTTTAGGGTGTACTGAGTTTCCCCTTGCATTTCCGGAGAAAAATTTTAAAAACATCCCACTAATTGACACTACTTTGGTTTTAGCCCGGGCATTAATTAAAGTGGTTGATCCAAAAAAATTAAAAAGTTGGGAATAACATAGTTGCTCCGGTTATCCTTAATTCTATCAATTGGATAATTCGTTTGGTTTTTCAAGTTTTCAGAACAAGAGGTTTGATGATATTGTTTTATTTATTAATCTCGATTCGTCTTTACAATCCATACAAAGCTGATCCTGTTTAGCCCTGACGAACCGACTTTTTCTATTTCCTATTGCAGGTAAGTTTATAAGCGGGCCTCCAAGTTGCCCCTTTATCAACAGAATTTTTTATATCCATCATAAATGCATCCGGAGTAATGTTATAAATGCTTAGCTGAAAAAGTGCCGCATTTGATGATGTTTGATCAGCCATGTGCCATGTATTATTTTTGCACGGAGCTTCAACCTTAACATTCCAGCTCCCGGCTAAAAATGCCAGTTTTTGTGTAAATGTTATCGGCCCGATGATTGGCATTATGAGATTATTGTTCTGGACAGACATGGAAATATTAAAACAGGTTTCGACAAAAATAAATATTTGATTGCGGGACCTTTATGTTTTACAGGAGATGTAATTGCAACTGAAATCATATTACCACCGGTTTAACAATGCGATTACATCATCATACAAGACACAGGTGCGTATACCCTGAGTATGTGGTCGAGATATAATAATCGTCAAATTCCGAAAGTTATTGGTTATTTCGATGAAGGTGAAACATTTGAAATTCTTCGTAAACGGGAAAGCCTCGATGACCTGTTGGTTTTTTGCTGTTAAAAAAGTTTGTTAAATTTAAAATCAGCTTATAGTTTAAGTAATTCTTCAAATATTTCGTTTTCCTGTCCCGGTGCATACCCCGAATTCCGATAAACGATCTTACCATTGTGAACAATCATCAAATAGGGAACGCTGCCAATATTTAAATTTCTTTTCAAATCCTGATTCGTATCAAACAAGATTTCATAATTCCATCCTTTACCGTTTACCAAAGGAATTACCCTGTCAATAGTTCTTGAATCATCTATCGAAACAGCAATGAGTTTAACTTTGGTTTTTTCCTGCCATTCATCATAAATATCATTAATCTCATCCAATTCATTAATGCACGACACACACCAACTTGCCCAAAAACTTACAATAAACAAGCCTTCTTTGGTAAGCTCTTCAACATTAATTTGTTTACCTTGTGTGTTTTTTAAACTGATAGATGGTATTGCGATCTGTGCATAAAGATTGCTTGTAATGACTATTAAAATAACTAGAATTATTTTTCGCATCTATTTCTATTTAGTGATAAAAATCATTCGTAATTGCGGTCGTGTTTATTAGGTGATTAGCTTCAATTACCCTTCTAACAAAGATATTGTTTTATAATTTACACTTCGAAGAAATACTACTTTAATGTATCTTTGGCCTCAGAAATATTACTCAATTCAATTGATAATGATCGGCAAGTTTAAAATAATAATTTCACTTCTAATTCTGGTTTCAGCTTTTTCTTGTACTAAAAAAGAAACAGAAGAGGTAATAAGTTCAATAATAATTTCCACTAATCATACCCTTATTGATTTGGGGGATACTTTTTCCTTTAGTTTAAAAGACAATTTTGGGAATCCCATTTCTTCAAATTTTAGCATCTATAATAAATGAGATTGCTGTTTCAGTGTTGACTTATCAACCAACAACTAAAGGTACATTTTCAGTTTATGCAAAATATGGAGATTTAAAGAGCAATACTTTAAATTTGATGGTTTTGGGTGATTCACCGTTTAAGCAAAAGGTCCTGGTTGAAGATTATACCGGAACCTGGTGCGGGTGGTGCCCCCGATTAGCCAAGGCAATCGAGATGGTTGAGGCGCAAACAGTGAATATGGTACCTGTAGCTATCCATTGTTCAAGTGGTTTGGCATATGATCCATTTAACTTTTCCGACAAAAACATACTATTTAACGCATTTGATATTTCAGCATTTCCGACTGCCACGATAAATCGCACTGAGAAATGGGAATTTCCTGAAGATACTCCCGGTGGGGTATATCAAGTTGTAAAAAAACTACAAAATAAAGCATTGCTTGGTGTTGGAATAAGTTCAGCTTTAAGTAATGGTGAGTTGAAAATTGATATAGAAGTAGGATTTCTCATTGATCAAACTGATTTGAAATTAGTTGTTTATCTATTGGAGGATAAATTACCCTATACGCAAGTTAATTATACATCGCTTTATGGAGGAACTAGCTCAATTCCAAATTTTGAACACAATCATGTATTACGCTATTGCCTGACTGATTTGTTAGGGGATGCAATACCTGCTGCCGACTCAAAAGCTGATCGTACTTATCAAAAGGCATTTAGTTTTTCGGTTGCCGGTTCAAATCTCAGCAATTCGGCAAATATTCGTTTGGTAGCCTTTGTGGTTAATGGGACTTCAAAAAATGCAATAAATGTTGAGGAAGCCAAGGTGAATGAAACTGTGGGAATACAGATACCGTTTTAATAAAATTTCGAAACTTGACTTTGCTCAAATTCCCATAAAAAAAGGCTCCACCATCGGTAGAGCCTTTTTGCAAGTAGTAATTAAGGATTTATACTAAACTTTGAATTTATACTTGATTGCGGCCAGTTCTTCATTGGCTTTTACAATCTTGCTCTTAAGGTTTTCTTTATACTGAACGGTTTTGTTAAATAATTTTTCATCATCAGTTGCCAGGATCTGGGCTGCTAATATAGCAGCATTTAATGCTCCATCTATTCCTACGGTTGCAACCGGAATACCGGGAGGCATTTGAACAATCGCCAACAATGAATCCAAACCATCCAGGCTTGCATTGATTGGTACACCAATAACCGGAATGGGGGTCATGGCGGCAATTACCCCGGGTAAATGAGCTGCCATTCCTGCACCAGCAATAATCACCCGTATCCCATTTTTATGGGCGTTTTTAGCAAAAGCCTCCACTTTCTCAGGTGTGCGATGTGCCGACAGTGCGTTTAATTCGAATGGGATTTCCATTTCGTCCAGAAATTTGGCAGCTTTTTCCATAACCGGTAAGTCGGATGTACTACCCATAATGATGCTTACTTTTGCTTTCATGAATTATATTGGTTTGTTGAACTTAGAACAAAAATAAACTTTAAATTCCAATTCTATATCTTATCAGCTATCTTTGTTCGATAATTTTTAGTAATGGATATCATTCAGGTAAAAGATAAAAAGTTTAGTCCGTTTATCAAATCGGATCAAATTGAACTTGCTGTTCAAAATATTGCAGATCAAATAAATGTTGAGCTTAAGGACAAAAATCCTTTATTCATCGTTGTTTTGAATGGTGCATTTATGTTTGCTTCCGATCTGTTTAAGAAAATTACCATTGATTGTGAACTTAGTTTTGTAAAACTATCTTCATATGTTGGCACTCAAACTACCTCTACGGTTCGAGAGTTAATTGGCTTGGATCGGGTTTTAAAGGGACGCACGGTTGTGGTGGTTGAAGATATTATTGATACCGGAATTACCATGGCGCATACTGTTCCTTTGCTTCACCAGCTTGAAGCTGAAGATGTGAAGATTGCAACTTTGTTGTTTAAACCAGCAGCTTTTCAAAAAGATTTTAAAATAGATTATATCGGGCTTAATATCCCCAATGATTTTATTATCGGCTATGGATTGGATTATGATGGTCAGGCAAGGAATTTACCTGAAATTTATAAAATTGTAAATTAAGATGGGAAATTCGAATTTTGTTGATTACGTAAAGATATTTTGCAGATCGGGTAATGGAGGCAAGGGTTCTTCTCATTTCCGACGCGAGAAATATATTCCAAAAGGAGGCCCTGATGGGGGAGATGGTGGGAGAGGAGGGCACATTATCTTAAAAGGAAATTCACAATTATGGACCCTTTTGCATTTGCGTTATACCAAACATATTCATGCCGATCATGGCGAAAGTGGAGGTAAACAACGAAGCCATGGTGCCGACGGTAAGGATCAATTTATTGAAGTACCACTTGGAACAGTTGCCCGAAATGCAGAAACCGGAGAAGTGATGGGTGAAATAACTGAGCATGCGCAGACGATGATTTTATTTCAGGGAGGAAGAGGTGGATTGGGCAATGATCATTTCAAAACACCTACTAATCAGGCTCCAAGTTATTCACAGCCGGGAGAAGACGGATTGGAAGATTGGGTGATACTTGAACTAAAATTATTGGCCGACGTCGGTTTGGTCGGTTTCCCGAATGCCGGAAAGTCAACGCTTTTATCTGTTGTTTCTGCTGCAAAACCCGAAATTGCCGATTACCCTTTTACCACGCTTGTTCCTAATTTAGGTATCGTTTCTTATCGTAGCAATCTTTCATTTGTTATTGCCGATATTCCGGGAATTATTGAAGGAGCGCATGAAGGCAAGGGTTTGGGATTGAGGTTTTTAAGGCATATCGAACGAAATTCGATGTTACTGTTTATGGTTCCGGCCGATTCTAAGGATATACGAAAAGAATATAAAATTCTTTTAAACGAATTAAAGCAGTTCAATCCTGAATTGTTGGATAAAGAACGATTATTAGCCATTACCAAATGTGATATGCTGGATGATCAACTGATCAAAGAAATGAAAAATGAACTTCCAAAAATTAAAACTATTTTTATTTCATCCATTAGTGGATTGGGATTAACCCAGCTTAAGGATGAAATTTGGAAATTGTTAAACCATGCACCAACCGAATAAATAATAATGTTAGAGCTAATAAAAAGTTGGGATACGCAAGCTTTTTTGGCGATAAACGGAAGCCATAACAGCATTTTCGATTTTTTGATGTTCTGGGCGAGCAACAAACTCATTTGGGTTCCACTCTATTTGTTTTTCCTGTATCTGCTCATTAAAAATTATAAATGGAAAACGATCGGTATTTTTATATCTGTTATTATTTTAATTGTTTTAAGCGATCAGGGATCTGTGCATTTATTTAAAAATGTATTCCTCCGATTAAGGCCCTGTCACGAACCACAACTTGAAGGCCTGGTACATTTGATCAATGGCAAGTGTGGCGGACAATTTGGTTTCATTTCCTCGCATGCTTCCAATACTTTTGGACTCGCAGTTTTTTTAATCCGGTTCCTTAGTAAAAAGTATCGTTATTTTACGATCCTGGTTTTGCTTTGGGCTGCAATGGTAGGCTATAGCAGAGTTTATTTAGGGGTTCATTATCCGGGAGATGTAATCGTTGGAGCTGCTTTTGGGAGTTTGCTGGGTTATGTTGTTTTTTGGTCGTACAATTTTCTAAATATTAAATGGAACACTGAGCGAAGTCGAAGTGTGTAACTACAGGGTGTCACCCCGAATAAATCTTGCATATGCAAAGAGTAGAATTCATTATTGGAAGTCCCAGGAAAAGAGGAAATACTGCTGTATTGACTGAAGCACTGAACAAGCAACTGGATAAAGAAAAATTTACTTCCAATTACAGCTTTTTATATGATTTTGAGATTAAAGCCTGCACCGATTGCAGGGGCTGTAAACGTGGCAACCTGACCTGCATCGTTGAGGATGATATGCAGGAATTGTACAAGCGAATTGATGCGGCAAATATAATTGTTTTTGGTACTCCTATCTATTGGTTTACCCCCACTGCCAAAATGAAATCATTGCTCGACCGTCTCCGCCCGTACTACGGGGGAGATAAATTAGCCAACAAAAAAATGGCGATTTTGCTTCCCGCCGGTGTGGGTGAAAAAGATTGTGATCTGACCATCGAAATGTTTAAACGCATGGCTCGCTCACTTAAATTAGAATTTATTGAAGCCGTTACTTCTGAAGCTTACGATATTGGGGATGCCAAGAAAGATGAAAAGGCTATGATAGCAATAACTAATTTGGCGAAAAGATTTTAAACATTGTGTGTAGGCAGGAAAATCTGCCATGTCAGGGAGTGGCCTCGCCTTAGGCGAGGGGAAGGTTTGGAGCGGAATCTTTTGCCTTTTTGGTTCTTTTGTATTAAGACAAAAGAACAGTAATAAGTCAAGAGAATGAATTTATTGTTTTAGGCATTAAAAAATTGTAATGTTCATTTTCTTTGCTCGTCCAAAGAAAACAGACCAAAAGAAAGGACGCTTTTTCTAAGGTATTTTTTGTACTCCGTACAAAAACCAGATTTATTTTTCTAAATTTCTTCCAAGGCTTCAGAAATTCCTAACGAAAAATAAATCTTATACTGCAGAAAAAGATTGTTTTCGATTTTGTAATTTCTTTACATAATTTTACTTGAGATAATCAAACACCTGCAAATTTATCACTTATGATCGATACCTTTCACCCTTCGATACTGAATCTACGAAACAACTCAGGGTGCATTATGTATTAGGCATTGAGTATTTCAAGAAGTGAAAAGCTTGTGCTGAACTTGTTGAAGTATATCGAAATGCTCTGTGAATTATTAAAAAGAAGTATTTAAAGTAAGTGTGAACCCTGTTGATTCAGGTACCACCCTGCAAATCCCACCCAAACATAATAATCCTCCTCTTTGCCTGCCGTAACCCAATGAAATCCTGACTTTGCCTTTTGAATAATTGCCGCCAAAGTTGTAGAAATGCTTTTTGTCTAAAGCCTCATCATTGCCGTAATTATACATATCTGATACAAATACCGAGAATCTTGAAGAAAAATTGTATTCGTAAGTAGAGGCTGCCCAATTCTTTTTGTCATCCTTTGTCCATAAATGTTGTACAATAAATTTCATAGATTTGCCAGCATTTAATTTCAGGATGGTTTCAGCTGCAATAATCGTGAAATCAACCTTCCCTGTAGTTTCTTCAATGTATTTTTTATTATAAAATGAATTGATAAAGGTAAAAATGGAGAAAGTTTTTGTGGTCCATTTCTTTCTGACCTCGAAATTAAGATCCTGAAAATACTTTTCTCCAAATTTTAAAGATGTTGAATTATACGATCGGTTTTGGATGTCATAAGTTGCCTTTAATCCATGCCAACGAGAAAAGTTAATGGCCAAATTGGTTCCGTATTTCCCTCCCAAAGCACTTCCTTTTTTGATCTGATAAAACAAATCAAATTGGAAACCAATTTCACCCGATTTGGCAAGCGGGTTAAAGCTTAGTTTTGATTGGGTTTGGTAAATATAAATATTGGCAAGTCCATAGTCGTGCTGTTTAGTTAAACTTGGCAGATAGTTGATGATTGAACGATTGTAGATGTTTCCTGCGTCTTTGCGGCTGGAATAAAAATTCATATTCTCCAGTCTGCGAAATGCTGCATTGATGCCAAGTCCTGACTTTGAATATCCCATATTTAACAATAATGCATTTCCTTTAAATACTTTTTCGGGGATGATTTGCCCCAGCTCAACAAGGGCATCATCACCTTTCCGGACATATTCAAACGTTGAGTAAAGATTGTTTTTGTTAAAGCTTATTCGGGATGAGTAAGAATGTGTCGTGCCGGCTGCTTCCATGGTTGGTCGATCCCAAACCAGGAATCTCACTACATAACTAAATCCTAATTTCAAGGAGTATGAATCATGTTTAAAAAGTTGATTGAGTCCGATTTCAGCATTCAATCCGGCAATGTTTTCTTCGGTAACTTCGAAACCCAATCGCTGATTACCATAAATTCCGGTAAGTGTTATCGGTTTGAATGGAGTGAATCTTATCCGGCCTCCTCTTAACGCATTATTAATTCCCAATTGCCGGTCTTCCCATAGTCGCAAAATAAGTCCACTTCCAAATTGCTCATAAAAATATCCGGCTGTTAATTCAAGGTTTTCGAGTTGGTATTTGAGAAAAAAGGTTGCCAGGCCAAAGGTTTTATCCAGTTTCGGATCATAATTTAAAAGTGCACCAGGGGCATAAGATTCGAACTGAACACCAGCAAAAATATTTTTATATTGATAGTCGAGTTTTAGATAATTGTTTGATCGGAAATAATCCTTAAAGTCAGGGGCAAATTGATTCTGATCCTTCGAATACCATTGAATGTTAGACTCAAAACCTCCGGTTAATAAACCTTTATTTTGTGAAATGGAGATCAAAGGAAGGATAAAAAACAGGAACAAAAAAAGCCTTCTCATCGTTTCTATAATTCTTGATTATTTAGCCTATTTTAACAAATCCTTTAAGCCTGCTGTACTTATATCATATCTGTAAACTGTTGATGCATCGCTGTCTGCCATACTCAGATCTGCAATCACCTTTAAAGGAACGTCCTGAGTTAACATTAATTTAAGTAAGGCCTTATCCTTATCTATCATTCTGTTATTGGAAAAATACTGTTTAACTTGTAAAACCGCTCCATTTTCAATTTTAACTTTTAAATTTATGGATTTACCATTCGGTAATTCATCTTCCAGATCGCTATAATCATAGAACATCGTATAAATTAATGAATCCTTGATTTGCATTTTCACTGTTATATTTGAACCGGTTTCTACCGAATTCGTCATCGTACCTTTAAATTGAACATTCAAAGTATATTTGCTTTCAATTTTGTCTCCGAATTCATCCAGGGCATGTATTTTTTTCCAGTCACTCTTAATAGCCTTGATTTCTTTTACGATAGAATCTGACTTAGTATCCTTAACTGGTTGGGGTTTTTGATTTGAATTACTACCGCAACTTACAATTAACATTGCTAAACCTGAAAATAAAACAAGTTGTATTATTTTTCTCATGACTATCTGTTCATTAAAATTTGCAAATGAATTTACAAATTTTAATGAAACTAATCCATCTTAAAAATAAAATCCTGAATATAAAATTACTGGATATGGAATCCTTCCATACAAAAAGAGGGAAGGTTTTTCAGGCATCCGATCTGTCAAATACTAAACGAATGAAACTCCCCACCGCAGAGCAACGGGGTATCAATTGGATTAGTATTTAATTTTTTCGCCACAAGCCCGCCTGCGGCCAGCAGGTTAGTCTCATTCATCCCGATAGTGCAGCGTATCGGGATTCGTTCAACTTAGAATTTTTATAACGCTAGCACTTATAAAAATTTAGTTTCACGAATAAAACTATTTTCTGCTGTAACTCAATTTATAGGCGGGCCTCCATGTTGCCCCTTTATCAGCAGAATTCTTTATTTCCATCATAAATGCATCCGGAGTAATGTTATAAATGCTTAGCTGAAGAAGTGCCGCATTTGATTCAGCATCATTATATTTAACACTGGTATTGTCTGCCGTAAAAACACCATCAACAAAATTACCTTCATATAAATCACTACTCGATGAAAATCCATTATAGATCGTGAGTCGGTATTTATTTCGCTCCTGATAAAAGCTATAGTTGATAATCATTGATTGAACGTAGTACTCGCTAACGCTGATGTTTTGTTGCAAATTATTTGTTGCTATAAATTGAGCATTTGATGATGTTTGATCAGCCGTGCGCCATGTATTATTTCTGCCCGGAGCTTCAACCTTAACATTCCAGTCTCCGGCTAAAAATGCAAGCTTTTGCATTTCATTGCTTTTGGGCATTTCAAAAATACTTTCATCGACTGATGCATTTAGCTTAATATTTTCGATTACCAAAATCCTGTCGCGTTGACCAAACATGCGCTCTACAAAAAAGGGGATTACCAAACCGTTCACTTCCCTGAAATCATCAAAAAATGACTCTGCCGATACACGCGACCCGAAATCAACCCAATCGGAAATTGATTTAACCTCAAGATAAGTTGCTTTATTCAGGTACCAAGTTTCTACTAATCCATTGGATCTGGTTAGTTTCAAAACATAAGTATCAACGCCATCTATCTTCGCTTCACCAGCATATTCTACTTTCCTCCCTTTTTCTTTGTATTTGTAAAAAGGAGAAAAGAATTCAGCTTTTTGCTGAAAAACATTGTCTTCAACTTTGTTCAACAAACGTGGAAATGTGAAATCGTGCCATGGATCGATAGTCCAGCCAGACTTTCCATTGAAGGCTTCTTTGACTTTATGCTGCCCGATTTGTAAATCGCTGTAATAAGCTCCGGTATTTGTTTTTATTGCATACCATTCGTTCTCTTCACTAAAAGCCGTAAAGCGTGCATTTATTTCCATCGATTTAATAGCATCCCATTTCTCGGCACCTCCATGGGCTTGAATATGTTTTGCAATTATGTCGTCAACATTTTGGGCGTTTGCAGCCATTGAAATGCAGAAGGAAATAATCATAAGGATTGTGTAATGTTTAATGAACCTCATTTTATCTTGTTTTTAGGGTTGAAGATTTATTTTAACTTAAAGCAGGCCATTTCGGTTTGATTCCTCAAATAAACTTTACCATCAGTGTACGAAGGAGCAGTCCATGTGATACTTCCACTAATTGCCTGAACCGAACCCAATTCCTGATAAGCATCAGGACTTGCTTTGGCAATTGCTAAATTACCTTTATCCGATAAAATAATCAATTTGTCATCAACTAAAATCAGGCTTCCTTTTCCGAAGCCCCTTTTCGACCATTTAACTTCTCCTGTTTCGGCAGAAATACATCGCAATGCGGCAATATGATATCCATAAATATAACCGTCATGATAAACACTGGTCATAAAGTCATTTTTCATTTCACTCCCTCTTAATACTTCTGTGACTTTATTGTTTTCAATTTGTATAATGACAAATCCACTTGAAATTTGTGAGAGAAATAATTTGTTAGGTGCCATCAAAACAGGCATCGCAATTGGAATCGAAAAAGGTAATTGGTAGGTCCAGATCGTATCTCCTTTCGCATTATACGAAGACAAAGTTCTGCCATTCACAAAAATATATTGATTTTGTCCTTCAATACTCATTAAAAGTGGTGAATTATAACCTGCCGGACCGGCACCATCGTCCCAAATAACATTACCATTACTTTTATCAAAAGTCATAAATGTTTTGCCACCAACTCCACCAACTTCCATCATTACATTATTCTCGACAAGAATTGGAGAGCATGCATAACCCCAACGCGGTCGGGTGCTACCAAATTCCTTAACAAAATCATGTACCCAAATTAGCTTGCCATCTTTTTTGGTTCTAGCCGAAAATTTTCCCAATCCACTCAAACAATATATGTGTTCTGCATCAATGATTGGCGTTGATCTTGGCCCATCGCCCCATCCATCGATTTCAATATAAATTGAATCGACCTGGGTTCTCCATATTTCATTTCCGGTTTTTTCATCATAAGCAGCCAAATACTCAAATCCTGATGTACTGTCAATTTTTTCACTAAACATGGTATATATGATGCCATCTGAAATTATAAGTTCTGAAAATCCGGAACCTATATTTTTCTTCCACAGCATTTCAGGTTTTGAGCTTACCCAATCCTTTTCTGTTAACTTTTCGGTTGATGCTCCGGCCCTGTATTGCCCCCTGTATTGTGTCCAACCTAAGGTTGGTTCTGTCTGTGAATAGCCTAAGGCAATCATTCCGAATATAAATAAAACAGATAGGCAAAATCGTGTATTAATATTTCTCATAAGCGATGTTGTTTTTGATTAGTTTAATAATACTTATAGTGAGACAAGGATTATCAGATGAATAATTTAGGGCCCAATTAAGTTTGTGTAAATTTGCGGATAAGTTCTAAGAATTGGAAATTATATTGCATTAATTTTTAAACAGATTTATAAAATTAGTAATGAATTGTTATGTAATAAGTCCTTAATTATATGGAACATCGATATAATTAATAATTTGCTTAATTCCTGTACATCAAATTAGGAATGCTAAATTTCAAACAATAACAACTGATAAAAGTGACTTCTCTTCCACTTTATAGTGTTTTGAAAAGACAAAAATCCCTTAACTTTTGAACTTCTGAACTCTTGAACAGATTATATCCTGTATATGCTTAATATTAAAACTCCATATATCCAAACAATTAAGCTACCTTTGCCCCCACTTAAAAAAATACATGACATTTAAAGAATTAGAATTAATTGAACCTATACTTCAAGCCCTCAGCGCTGAAGGATATACACAACCAACTCCCATACAAGAACAATCAATCCCGATTTTGCTCAGCGGAAAGGATTTATTGGGTTGCGCCCAAACAGGCACAGGAAAAACCGCAGCTTTTGCAACTCCGATTTTACAGCATCTCTATTTGGATAACAAACCAAACAAAGGTCCCCGCAAAATTAAAGCCCTTGTTATCACCCCAACCCGCGAACTGGCAATCCAGATTGCGGATAGTTTTACAACTTACGGGAAGTTTACCGGAATTAAAAATACGGTTATTTTCGGAGGGGTAAAACAAGGAGGGCAAACAACCGCTCTTCGCCAAGGCGTTGACATACTTGTTGCCACTCCCGGAAGGCTTTTGGATTTGATGAACCAGGGTTTTATCAATCTAAAAGACATTAAATATTTTGTTTTAGATGAGGCCGACCACATGCTCGACATGGGTTTTATACACGATATCAAAAAGATCATTGCCAAATTACCGGAAAAAAGACAATCCCTTTTCTTTTCGGCAACCATGCCACCCGACATCGTGGCTTTATCAAGGAAGATTCTTGGAAATCCGGAAAAAGTGAGCGTAACACCCGAACAAGCGACTGCTGAAAAAGTAGTTCAAGCAGTATATTTTACGGGCAAGAAAGGAAAACCAAAATTGTTGGTACACTTACTTCAAACAGAAAAAATAGATTCGGTTTTAGTTTTTTCACGAACCAAGCACGGAGCAAATAAGATAGTGAAAGAGCTTATCAAGGCGGATATAAATGCCGAGGCCATTCACGGAAATAAATCGCAAAGTGCAAGGCAATTGGCATTAAGTAATTTCAAGGCAGGAATCACCAATGTACTTGTTGCAACCGATATTGCTGCCAGAGGCATCGATATTGATGATATGTCGCATGTGATTAACTACGATTTACCAAATATTCCGGAAACCTATGTTCACCGAATTGGAAGAACAGGTAGGGCCGGATCCAGCGGAATTGCGCTATCTTTTTGCGATATGGAAGAGCGGGCATTTCTGCGCGATATTCAAAAATTAACCGGACAGAATATTCCGGTTATAAAAAATCACCCTTTTCCTGATGATGGTACGGATGAACCAAGTCCGAAGCAGGGAAGGCAGCAAAGACCCAGACAACAATCGAGACCTGCAGCACCTACTGTTAGAAGCAGAGGTAGCCGACAACAATCGTGGGCAGCAAATCCAAACCATAAAAACAGCCAACAACGTCGGAGACCTACTTCGTGGAAGGAGAGTTAAGCAGAAAGATTTTAATAACTTTTCTAATTTTCAATTTATTATATAAGGGCGTTTTTTGAACAAGCCATTCATCTTTATTCAGATGGAAAATGAGCTTGCTTGCACTAAACATCAGGAACTTCAATATAATAATTGCGCAATTAAGGTTCCAAAACAAAAATTATCAATAATTTAGATAAAGAAATTGCATCATATTAATGTGATTCCTTTCTGTAAGCGCAATTATGCTAAACTTTTATCTAAATAATTAAAAATGAAAAAATTATTTCTTCTTGGTATTTTATTTTTGGCAGGTATTCATAGTTTTTCGCAAAAAACAATAAGCTGTGTTATAAAAACTGAGTTTGGTGATATTTTTATTGAACTATATCCTGAACAGGCACCCGTTACTGTAAGTAATTTTATGCGATACGTGGACAACGACCTCTATAGAAATACTAAGTTTTTCAGGGTTTGCACTCCCGAAAATGAAGCTGAACGTGATATAAAGATTCAAGTTATTCAGGTTGATGAGATATCCGCAGAAAAAATGTTTGACCCGATACCTATCGAAACAACCCAACAAACAAAATTGTTGCATAAAAACGGAACACTTTCTATGGCCAGAGCAGAGCCAAATTCAGCACAATGTAGTTTTTCCATTATTATTAACGATCAACCTGAATTAGATTTCAATGGAAAGCGGAATCCTGATGGACAAGGTTTTGCTGCATTTGGACAAGTTACCAAGGGAATGGATATTGTTCTTAAGATTCAAACTCAAGCTAATGTAAATCAAATATTAGTTAAGCCCATTCTCATATACAATATCCAACGAATGGATTAAACCTATTATAATCATTGAAAAGTTAAGTATCATTTAATTTGACTAAATTATATTTCTATTAATAACAAATCTCTAAATCGGATGAAAACAAGAAGAATTTTATTAGGCATCCTCATTCTGTTTTCTGCTTTTTATCAAACATTACAGGCACAATCAGATAAACCGACTTTACATTATACCCTTTCTATGCCGCAGCCAGCTTCGCATCGATTTCATATGGAACTTCAGGTAAAAGGTTTGACTCAGGACACGCTTTTTTTGAAAATGCCAAATTGGATGCCGGGCTATTATCAGTTAATGCATTATGCCGATGACGTTGAAAATGTTTCTGCCCGGGATGAAAATGGAGAAACCATCCCAATCAATAAAATAAACAGCAATACATGGTGTATTACAGGTAAAAAGGACAAGCTTTTTATTTTAAGCTATGATGTTTCAACTAAAAGACAATTTGTTGCCAACAGTTTTTTGGACAGTACGCATGCCTATATTGTTCCTGCAAATAATTTCTTATACATCGATGGCATGCTTAATTCTTCGGTTTCAATTAAAATTGATAAACAAATACATCCACAATGGAATATAGTAACCGGATTAGAAATAGTTCCTGGAGAACCTGACGAATTTACAGCTCCGGATTTTGATATTCTTTACGATAGCCCTTTTTTAATTGGGAATTTAGAAGAGCTTCCTTCATTTACAGTAAAAGGAATCGAACATTGTTTTATTGGTTATAAGATTGGGGATTTTGACCATGAATTATTTATCTCCAATCTAAAGAAAGTTGTTGAAGCAGCAGTTGAAATATTTGACGATATCCCTTACAAAAAATACACTTTTATCGCCATCGGACCCGGTCGGGGAGGAATTGAACACCTTAATAATACTACCATTAGTTTTGATGGCAACGGGATTAAAACCAAAGAAGACATCAACAGGATGATGAATTTCATAGGTCACGAATACTTTCATCACTACAATGTAAAACGCATTAGGCCTTTTGAGCTTGGACCTTTCGATTATGATAAGGGAAATAGAACCACCCAGCTTTGGGTTAGCGAAGGCTTAACCGTATATTACGAGTACATGATTGTAAAAAGAGCCGGATTGACAGATGAACAGGCATTTCTAGCCGATTTCGAAGGGAATATTAACGCAGTTGAAAATAACCCGGGTAGATTTTTGCAGTCCTTATCGCAATCAAGTTATTATACATGGGATGATGGTCCATTTGGAAAGAAGGGAGAAACTATTTCTTACTATGATAAAGGTCCGGTTGTAGGTTTGTTTTTAGACCTGGCCATCCGAAATGCAACTCAAAACAAAAAATCACTTGATGATGTGATGAGTTTAATGTACTGGCAATATTATAAAAAACTCCAACGTGGATTTACGGATGCCGAATTTCAGGAAGCTTGCGAATCGATAGCCGGAATTTCACTAAAAAATGAATTTGAATATATTTATACCACAAAAGAGTTGGATTATAACAAATATTTAAATTACGGCGGACTGGAAATCACGAAAGTAAACACAATAGAAAATCAAAGGAATTCGGTTAAATTTAAAATAAACCGACTGGAAAATCCAACTCCCTTGCAGTCGGTAATATTAAAATCATGGTTATCTGAATAAAGTCAGTGGATTTAATGAACAATCAAAGAAAAAGCTGGAGTAATACCTAGGTTGAATTCTTTACTTCACTAATTTGTTTTATTCTATTTCTTACTTGGCAGTTAACACTATGAATAGCTTCTATTTCATTAAAGATGTTGCCGGATAAAATTCACAAACTGAACTCTGTTTTTAAGTCCCACTTTCTTGTAAATATTACTAACGTAATTCTTAGTGGTTTGCAATGAAATAAATAATTTCTCCGAAATTTCCTGATTGCTTTTTCCATCCAATAAAAGAAATACTAGTTCCTTTTCTCTGGATGTAAAATGATAGGTTGTAAATACTTCTTCCAAATCCATGTTATTATTAATTACAGGGATGATTTTAAAATCTTCTCTCCTGACATATAAATATATCGAGGGAATGAAAAGAGCGAGATAATATGATAAGATGATTACGTGTCGCCAAACTCCAATACTAACAGGAATGATTGATAGAAAATTCCAGAGAAAAAACCCGGAGAAAAGGATAATAATGAATTTCCCTATGGCTAATTCATTTTTTTTCAATCTTATTGATTTATAATAGGCAAAAAGGAGAAATGACAAAATAATGGCAGGAATAATATAGGTGTACATTTTTATCATAAAGTACCCTATGAAACTTTCGGTTTTTTCTAAACGGAAATAAAACCCCAAATATGAAAGTATCGTGAAAATAAATAGCAACAAACTAAAAACCAAATAATACACCTTTTTAAAGTGGAGTTTTAACATCCCATTTATCGTTCGGATTAAAAAATAGACCGAAAAGAGCGCAGTTGGGAGGCCAATCAAATCCCAAAAAATATGATAAATAAGATCGGCGGTAGTAGAAGAGATGCCGGGAACGAGAAGCAAAACCCAATTAAAGATGATCCAATCACAAAAACCAGAGGTTACAGCACACACCAGAAAGAAAAAAAAGTAGTTTAAATAAGAAGCATTGTTTCTTCTGCTTAACCAAAAAATAATACCAAGTGAAAATCCACCAAGAATGAGCGAAATTAAGTTGATTAACGAAATAATTAAATTTGCTGGTTCTACCATAATGTCTGGCGAGTATTTATTTAAGTTACTAAAGTACGTATTTTCATAAAAGGTACTTTAGTCATCTTGTAAAAGTTTAAGGTATTCGATAATATTGCTCCATTCAAAATTGATCCTGTGTTTTATAAAGGATCTATTAAAAAAATTAACTAAAATCATAATGATGAAACGATCAAAGATAACAAGAAAAATATTTCAGTTGCTGCTGCTAGTATGTATTACCCTAAGTGTAATTAGTCAAAATGAAAACATTGAAATCACCAAGGCTGAAATTATTAAAAATGCATGGAAAGCTATGTTTGGCAAGCTGAAACCTGACGAAATTAAATCTATTTATGTTGAAAGCTATTTTCATGGAAGTAAGGTTCCCAATATAATGACAGTAAAACGACCCAATCTTTTCAGAAATGAAATAAGTGGTGGTGGAGTGATTGTTTTTGATGGCAAACAAGCGGCCTGGGCCCAGCAAACAAATGATAAAAATGGAAATCCACGGTTTCCGGAAATGATTGATACTGCATCCTGGAGGCATTTTGAAATTGATATTGCACTCATATTCCCTGCTTTTTTTGAATATCCGTGTGAATTGAGGGGGCTTAAAAGTTTTGAAGAAACTAATGCTTATGAACTTTATGTTGAACTACCCCTGGGTGGAAATGTCAGCTATTTTGTCGATGATAAAACCTTTTTGGTTACAAGAAGGCTTGTTAGTTGGAGCGGAGATCCAAAGGAAAAATTATGGGAGAACTTTATCACAAACTATTTAGATTATAATGGCATTTTATTCCCTGATGGATATAGTTTTGAGGGACGTGAGGGTATTGATAAAGGATTATTTAAAAATGTAAAATTCAATGTTAATCCAAAGGATGAACTATTTGAAATTCCTAAGGAATTAAACAAGTAACTGTTTAATGAAGAGTACACTATAACACAAGCATGTATTCAATGTGCTGAATGCGTGTACAATTTAAGTCCCAAGTTTTTCTTTAAAAAAATCGATGGTTCTTGACCACGCCAGTTTAGCTGCTTCCGGATGATAGCGGCTTTCATTGGTATCATTATTAAAGGCGTGCTGCGCCCCTTCGTAAATAAATATTTCGTATTCAATTCCCGCATTTTTTAACGCTTCTTCAAAAGCAGGAATTCCGGCATTGATTCGTGCATCATCACCCGCATAATGTATCATCATTGAAGCTTTAATTTTGGGAACATCTTCAATGGCAGGCTGACTGCCATAATAAGGAACCGCAGCTTTTAATTCAGGTGAATTTACTGCAACATGATTGGTCATGGCGCCACCCCAACAAAATCCGGTACAACCTACCTTACCTGTCGTTTGCGGATTGGTTTGTAAATATTTCACGGCAGCACTGAAATCTTTTTTGGTTTTTTCGTAATCGATTTTCTGGAATAAAGGACGGGTATCCTCACCTGTATCCGGAGTTCCTCCAACCGGGGATAAAGCATCGGGTGCAATGGCAATAAATCCTTCAAGTGCCATTCGGCGTGTAACATCCTTAATGTGTGGGACCAATCCCCTGTTTTCATGAATAACAATTACTGCCGGAAGTTTCCCTGCACCCTTTGGTTTGGCCATATAAGCCATCATCTCTCCACTTTCGCCCGTGTAGGTAATCATTTCGGTTTCCAAACGAGGATCATCTTCTGAAACGATCTGAGCTCTGGACATTGAAGGAATTCCGGTTAATACAATTGCAGCACCTCCTGCGAGAATTGCAGATTTCTTAAGGAATTCACGACGATCGATTCGACCGTTTTGAAAATCCTCAATACAATTTTTTAGTTTTGGATCCATAACTGATTTTTAAAAATGGTGAAAGAAGAAATAAAAATACAATTTTTTCGTTCGAAATTTTATTTTTTTGGAAAGAATCGTAGGAATTGAAATAGCTATTTATAGAAATATTCCCAGAAGATCTTTATCTTTTCTTTTCCATTTCCATAATAGGAATTATTATGTTTACCTTTCGAAGGATGCGGGTTAAAAAATATAAATTAGAGTAATCCTTTTAAAGAGCGAGAATTGTAATGGGATCAGATCCTGCAGAAAGATTGTAAAAACAATTTCGCTTAATGTAAAGATGACATTCAGCTAAAGCCTACCTTAAAATTGTTACTTCAAACTGATTAGCATCAGGGCCATGACCTGAATACCGAACCAAGCTGAATATTTTAACCTTTATTATCGCAGATATACTGCTGTTAATAATAACCCCCTAATTATGGTTAATTATTATGATAATTTGTTGCTCAATTTTCTACTTTATGATTTATAAAACAAATAGAATTAGCTATATTTAGCTACTCATTGGGTTTAATCGGATTCCATGAATTATTGATTTTCATTATTTATGAACAAGTTAATCATAATATTTGCAGCTACTCTACTTGTCTATTCATTATCTGCCCAACCCTACAGATATGCCCATAAAATTTTCGAAAATGTGGGGATAAGCGAAAATGTGGTTTACACAAATGCAGCACAACTCAATGCTGGATTCTTCCTCACCTATAATAACGAAAGCAGTACTACCAAGGTAAACTTAAGAATGGATATTTATCAGCCTTTAGAAGACACGGCTACAAAACGACCTGCCATTATTTTTGTGCATAGCGGCGCATTTTTACTGGGAAATAAATATCATGACGACATGATGGCTTTTTGTGATACGTTTGCTTTGAGAGGTTATGTTACGGCTTCTATTGATTATCGACTTGGCATGAATATTCTGGATGATGCCAGCACCACACGCGCTGTTTATCGTGGTTTACAGGATGGAAGAGCTGCAGTTCGCTTTCTTCGTGCAAATGCATCCACTTATGGAATAGATTCTACCAGGGTTTATATGCTAGGCAGCAGCGCGGGTGGATTTATTGCATTACAAAGCATTTACATGGATGATGCAGCAGAAAGGCCGACTGAAGCCGGCACTTATCAATTTAATGATCCTCTGGATTTTTTCCCGCCTATCAACCAAATTACTGCACCTGATTTGGGAAGCTACGATATTGGAAATTATTTGGACAAAAATGGCAAACCAGATGCTGTGATGAGCCTATGGGGAGCTATTAAACATCCTAGTTTAATTACTGCCGATGATAGTGTCCCGGTTTTTTTAATTCATGGAACAACTGATCTTACCGTTCCTTTTGGGATTGGATATCCTTTTAATGTACCTATTTTCCCCCCTACATATGGTAGTTTTGAGATTCAAAAAAAACTAGATGCATTAAATTTCTCGGCTAAGGACACCTATTTTGTTACAGGAGCGGGTCATGAATTTTATGGTGTTTTTAATGGCAACTGGATAAATGGAACAGGTGGAAACGCTTATTGGGATAGCATCGTAAACAAAGCGATAAGCTTCTTTTACCAACAACACAAACCCCATGCATATTTCAGTTTTACTCATAATAACTTAACGTTTTCTTTTACAAATTCTAGCTCAAATACAAATTACTGCTTATGGGATTTTGGGGATGGGTTCACAAGCACTGACATAAATCCTGTTCATCAATATGCATTGGCAGGCATCTATCCGGTAAAATTATATATTGAAAATGAAATTAAAAGTTGGGATACGCTTAGTTATTTTGTTGAAGCAACCAACCCCCCGACTTTTATGGTTGCCTTTAATATAAGTGATGGAAATGAGGTCATATCAGGTGCTCAGATAACGATAATCAATCAGGGTATATTAACTGATTCGAATGGATATGCAAGTATGGAACTGGTAAATGGCACCTATCCTTTTATCGTATCAGCAAATGGATATATTGAAGTGTTGGATACGGTTTTTGTGGATGGGAATCCTCAAACCTTGAATATTTTTATGACAAAAATTCCCACACCGACGTATGCAATTACCTTTTATGTGGGCAACGAAAGCCAGGCCATTTCAGGCGCAGATATTGATATTAACGAACAAGTTTTAATTACCAACGATAACGGTACTGTGAGCATTGATTTAGAAATGGGAACCTATCCTTACACTGTTTCAGCAAATAGTTACGAAAATTATACAGATACACTAATTGTTAATGGTATTTCAAGAACAGTAAATATTCTTTTAACCATCAGCACAGGGCTTAATAAATTTGAAAAGACTTCTTATAATATTTATCCAAATCCGGCAAATGAATACATAAACATTTTGTTACCAGGCGCCATTAAGCAATATCATTTTCAATTGGTAGATATTAGCGGAAGGGTTGTTTATTGTCAAAATATTTTTATAAAAAAAGCAATAATTAACCTTTCTGGGATTAAGCCAGGGATATATTTTATGTTCCTTAAAAACAAAGAGGAAGTTTTTGTTGAAAAATTGATTATAAAATGAAGCATGCCTTATTGACAGGACTAAAAGCCTAAGAAATCATATTCCAAGATTAATTTTATTGTTGAGATTTCTCACTACGCTATCAATGACAAACGAATGCTTCGATATTAAGGGGTGTGTCGTCCTAAAAAAAGTTTACAGATTAAACATTTAAAGTTACTGATTTTTTATAATAGTTTTTCCATCTTCTTTTTAGTTTTCCTGATGTTAAATGTGCTTG
>JAHIVC010000047.1 GCA_018816945.1 Bacteroidota bacterium
AGCAAGGGGATTCAGAACTTTTCGAAACTTCAGAATTGTGGTCTTTTTGCTAACCGGCGATTTGAATTTTAAAGCGCTAAATCCGAACGTGTCGATTAAGTAATAAAAATGACTTACACACACGAAATGGAAAAGAACCATTAAATTCAATGCTCAACTTGTTTGAATAACTTACCGCTAAATTTTTCCTCTGAAAACTTGATATTTCTTTTAATTTATCACGTGAAGATTTTTTGATATCTTCAGGTTTGAACATTATAGATCCCACGCCACTCTTATGAATAGTTAGAAATACATTTACTTTATATTCAATGGATTCATAAGTGATGGAGAAACCAGGTAGAAGAAAGTGTGAAGATCGTTGAAGATCCCTAAATTCTGGATAAAGATATTTGTTTTCAAATTTGTAGCAGGAGTATAATGGACTAGAATGAGTGTTTATACTATTTGAAAGATTTTTAAGTTCACCGTTATGGATCATTCCTAAGCACATTGATTGAGAACCTAACAAATTGGAAAGGATCGTATCCATTAGAGTTTTTGATTCTAATAGACCTATATTAAATGAATAAAATTGGCAGAAAGTGATGTTCTCAAAAATTGTTGTCATAAAAAATTATTCCTTGAGATCATAAATCCGAAGTGTTCGATTTTTTCCATCGATTTCGACTTTTCTATTCTCGCATAGCGTTAAAAGGCCTGGTGGTACATTAACAGCGCAAGGGATACCAATGTTTCTACAAATAATTACGGCATGAGACAAAACTCCCCCATGTTGAAGTAAAAGGCCTTCAGCAGAAAGTAAAAAGGGAGTTAGCGCAGGAGAGGTTTGTTTCGCAATAATTATTCGGTTTTTTGACCTTTCATTTTTTCTTAAATTATTATAATCAAAGTAATCGACATTCGCAAAAGCATATCCTGTGGAAGCTATTGTTATATTTTCTGCTGCAATCATTTTCATTTTAGTTTATAACCTTAATAATCCCTTCCCAACCATCAACTAAAACCATTTTACCAAGCACATCTTCGATTTTTTCTTGATTCGTTAAAACGACACACGGTATTCCCATTTCTCTTGCAACTACAGCTCCGTGGCTAGTGATGCCACCAGCAAATGAAACAATTCCACAAATTTCCGAAAATTCGGTCATATCGACATCTAAATCTGGTAATAAAACAATAATCTCTTTTGTAGTTTCTAAATCGCTATTTGTCCATTTAACCAATTTTCCTTTATTTTCTCCCCCACTTACGCCAATACCTTTGTATATCATTTTTTTACACCTTCAGTGATTGAACGAGTCTGTAAGATCCAAATGTTTCCTCCATCCCATATCCATTCTATATCTTGATTGGTTGTGAATAACGATTGTACTTTCGTCACAATTTCACTTAGGGACTTAGATAGTAATTGACTTTGGTATTCTGAATTGCAAAGATCTGATAATTTCGAAAGATCGTCTTTGCTAATAATCCCTTGATCTAAAGCAAAAGAACCAGATATCTGAATGTCTTTTCCATCAACAACACTTTTGGGACCGCAGCTTGATATTTCAACACGCCCATATTTTCCTCCCAACGGATCTTTTGTAAAAACGACCCCCCCAATAATATCAGTACCACCTATTAATTTTTGAACCAATATGCTCATATCCTGAATATATGGAATTGGAAGATTTTTTTTCGCTTTGAAGAAACGGGCATATGAAACTGCTTTGTCTGCATATGCTGATGAATAAACCTCTTTTACTCCTTCTATAAGGCTGTCAATATGAAATCCAATTGTTACGCTTTCAAAAATTCCAGCGAATGATAGACTATCCCCATCTTCAGCCCCTCCCGAACTCCTGGCAATTAAGCTTTTATTACGATTCCTAATGTTTATTCTATTAAGTTGCTTTTCGATATCACTTATAAGTTGCGTTTCTTTTATATCTCTATTAAAAATCTCGTGTCGGATATTTTTAAGTTCTTCTTTTGATGGTTCTATGTTTTGAAAATCAGCATGATCCAACTTAAATGTTTTTTTTAGTGCGTCTGAAGTTATTAAAAAACCATCTGGAACTCTGATTCCGTTTTGTTTTAGCTTAAATAAGTTTGAAGCTTTGTTTCCACAAACTTTCGGTATCATTTTATGAGTATGGTTTAAAGAATAAACATTTCTCATTTTAACTCCTCGGTATTTCGTGTTCTGCTTTACACAATAATTCTAAGCATTTATGAGCTCTGATATTATTGAAAAGCATTGTCTCCATGGTATATGAATTTTCATAGAGTAGACTCAATGCCGTTTCCTTAAGCTATTTAAAATTAATTTTCTTTTAAATATTAAATACTTATGCTATATTTGGTTTATGAATTTTTTCGATAAACTTAATAAAAAAGGGGAAATAAAATGCTAAATTTTGACAATGTTGGCACA
>JAHIVC010000048.1 GCA_018816945.1 Bacteroidota bacterium
CCCAGTCTTGGGAATTCTCAACTGACACAATTCCCGGTGCAAAAATTTCAGGTATTATTCCCGGCGGTTTTTGTCCAAGGTATGGCCCGTTAAGCTTTGGAAAATCTGTTTGTTGTGCGCTTACTGTTATTGCTGCAATAACCAGAAAGCATAATGTAAAAAGTTGGTTTTTCATGTTATTATCTTTTAATTTAAACGCTTATTTGTCATTTTTTAATGCTTCTTTACGGAGGTCTTCTATGAATTTTGCATCAATCCAATAAAACTTTTTTTCACCCGTTTCCAAATTTCTTCTCGAAAAGAATAGATACTTTCCGTCTGTTGATATGCGCGCGCAGTAGTCTGAATTTTCGGTATTAATCTCCGCACCCATATTTACTGCTTTCATCCATTTGTCGTTTTCAAAATCTCTAAAACTGATGTAGAGATCGTTACCGCCTAAACCTCCTGGTCTGTTCGAATGGAATATTAAAAAACTTTCATCCGGGGCAACAAACGGATCGATATCAACGTATTCAGAATTAATTTCATCCCCTAACTTTTCTGGCTCCTCGTAGTGTCCATCTTCGTATTTGGCTACACAAATATTAGGTCCGAATCTACCGAAGAAATAAAGGTTGCCATTTTGTGCGATTGAAGGGTGTATTTCATTGCTATCCGAATTCACCGGTTCTCCCAGCCATTTGGCTTCGCTCCATGAATCATTTTTTCTTTCAACATACCAAATATCGGCGTCTGACTTTTCAACACCGTTTTTTTCTATCGGTCTATTGGAAGTAAAATATAGTCGCTGTCCGTTTGGTGCTGCAGTTAAATCCCAATCACGGTACTTTCCTGAAAACGGTGCGATTGTATCTTGAGTCCATACATCATATAATAATTTTCTATCTCGAATTCGAATTGTACCTTGTTCCCATTGTGAGTAATAAAATTCTGTCCCTTCATCCAGCATATTCAACCCTAGTGCAAGTCCTGTTGAATGCGGGATTACTCCGGGTGCAAATATTTCCGGTTTCATCCCGGGTGGTTTCTGGCCGAGATATGAGCCGGTCAGTTTTGGGAAATCTTTTTCTTGTGCGATTGCGGTAATTGTCACAATAACTAAAAAGCATAATGCAGATAGTTGTTTTTTCATTTTATTCACTTTAGAAAAGTTTATTTATAATCTTTTATAGCTTCATTGTAGAGGTTTTCGATGATTTTTGCAGAAACCCAATAAATATCTCTTTCATCAGCAGAGTTACCTCTACCGAAGAAAAGGTATTTACCATCGGGAGATAATGATGCTATCCCGTCTGTCTTATCAAATCCATGCTCAGTAAGGTCAATCGGTTCGCCCCATTTACCATTACTGTTTTTAAAGGAAACGAATAAATAGCTTCCTCCTTTAACATCAAATATGATATAACTTTCATCGAGGGCAATACACGGATGTGCTATTCTTTGATATGTTGGACGCAATTTTTCAATACCATCCAAAAGCCTTTCATATTTAACAAAGCTGCCGTTTATCAATGTAACCTTGCTTAAATATCCTTTTCCTGACTCACTATCATCCGTTATATAAAGTTTCCCATCCCATGTAGAGCTAACTTGAGTACCCTGACCAACATATTTAGGTTCGGACCATGAATCGCCTTCTTTTTCGATCATCCAAGTATGGGCAGGTTTTTTTTCATTATTTCCAGGCTTCGGCCTTTTGCTTCCCCAAAACAGTTTCATTCCATCTGCTGTAATATGCGGTTCGACATCAAGGTAATCAGAATCGAACGGCGCTCGTACGGGATTCCCCCATTCTTTACCATCAAACCTGCAATACATTATTGTACCACCACGCGTAAAATAGAATTCTTTCCCGTCAGGAGAAAATGTACATGCCCAGTCTTGGGAATTCTCAACTGACACAATTCCCGGTGCAAAAATTTCAGGTATTATTCCCGGCGGTTTTTGTCCAAGGTATGGCCCGTTAAGCTTTGGAAAATCTGTTTGTTGTGCGTTGATGGTTATTGCCGCCATCAGCAGCAAACAACCGATTAAGATTCGTTTTTTCATTTTGATTTCTCCTTAATATATTTATTTATCGTCCTTTAATGCTTCTTTGCTGACAAATTCTATTATATACTAATACAGATCAATACCACATACTTTGGCATCACAACTAATAAATAACCGCAATTTATTATTTCAATCTATATTTCGCAGTGATGTAACAAGTTCTGAACTAACCCAATAAGTCATTCTGTTTGCATAGTCAAAGAAAAATATATATTTCCCATCTGGTGAAAGCATGGGACAATAATCATATTTTTCGGAATTAATTACTTCGATTAGGTTAATTGGAACATACCATATATCATCTTTATTTTGGAAAGATAAATAGACTTCATTTCCACTAAAACGTCAAGGAATATTTGCTTGAAATAAGTAGTGACTTTCATCTGGAAAGAAACAAGGATGAGCTATTCTTCTATTTATTGGATGCAGTTTTTCAGTCCTGTCTATAAGTCATTAGGATTTAATAAATTGTCCGAATGTTAAATTTGCATTTTATAAATATCCTAGTCTTGTTTCAATATTATCAGTCGTTAAGATTTTCCTCAGGTATAGAATTAACCACACTGTTAAACACCCTCCAACCATCTTTGGTTTTAATTAATGAATCGTAGAAATAATTCTCACTGACCTTGCCATCTGGATAAACCATCTTTAGCTTTCCTTTTACCCATGCTGTATTTTTATTGATTGGATATACTGTAATATCGTATGTTTCGGCATAGAATCTTTCATCTTCAGGTAATAATTTATCCCCCATTATAACATTGTGGAATGCTTCCCATCCGATTTTTGAATTATTATTATGGGTATTCCCAATCATTTTATGAATAAGGAAATAGGTATCCCATAAATCAACTTTTTTGTCATCAATAATCCCATCGAGTTCTTTATATTTTGCCAATAATTCCGAAGTAATAACATCAGGATTGTATTCAGATTTGTTTGTTGTGCATGATTGGACAATTAAAACAACAACTAAGAGCATAATAAAATAATACACATTTTTTTTCATAATTTTTTTAATTTTAATTAGTTTTTAATATTTTTTGTTCAAGAATGTTATGCTTGCTATGATTAAGTGTTTCTATATAAAATTTTATTTTTCGATACTATTAACGACACTATTAAATACCCTCCAACCATCTATGGTTTTAATTAATGAATCGTAGAAAATATAATTATTGATCTTACCTTCGGGAAAAGTTAATTTAATTTTTCCTTTTACCCAGGCCGTATTTTTATTGATTGGATGAACTGTAATATCAGATAGCTCAAAAACAAATCGTTCATTACTTGGTAAGGACTTATCTTTGATTAATGCCTGATGAACAGTTTCCCATCCACAATTAGTAATGTTATCATAAGTATTTCCAACATTGGGGTGATTTAAGAAATAGGTGTCCCATAAATCAATTTTAGAATCATCGACAACCCCACTAAGTTCGTTATATTTTGCCAATATTTCCTTAGTAATGACATCAGGATTGTATTCAGATTTGTTTGTTGTACATGATTGGACAATTAAAACAACAGCAAAGAACATAATAAAAGAACATACTTTTTTTTTCATGATATTTTGAATTTAAATTGGTCACTTATATTTAGTTAAATAATCTTTATCACTTTTACTTACCCTTCAAATACATAGCGGTGGTTACAGTAAGCATCTCCTTCCATAAGTGTTTTGTCACGGATTAGCTTTATTTTAGTGTTATACCCATCCTGCCAGTAATGGTCACCATAGCAATGATATGCATAACCCAAATCTCCAACTCCCTGTTTGATAAACTCCTCAGCAATAACACATTCGGAAACTTTTAATTCTAGTGCAGTATCTGAATTCTCAATTGTTTCGGCAATGATGAGAGATTCGGTATAACTTCCGGGTCCAAGAAAACGTTTTTTAAATGTTTCAAAATCATTCGTTCCGTTATTTTTCTTATATCTTTCACCATTACTCTTTGCTCTTTTATAAGCTATATCTTTCAATATCTTAATTACTTTATCTTTCCCGAATACCTCGACTAAAGGATTAATAAGATTGATTTCTTTTCTTCCACTAGATGCAAAGATTTGTCTGATGGTACTTGTTACTCTTTTATCAAATAAGTGTTGTGATTGCATCGCATCTTGCAGCATAGTTTCACCTTGAGTGGCTTCACTTATTTCGGTGGGTATTGCCCCTTTTAATTGGCTTAATGCGAGTACAGACAATGCACACGCTGGGATAGATTTGGTGATAAATTGCCTGCGACTTGATTGGTTTTTTTTTCTATTTTCCATAAAGTTTGTTTTTTTATTTAATTAATTCACCTAAAAATCATCTCAATAAAAACCGAACAATTGCATTCAGGTCTTTTTCAAGATGGTCATAGAATATTTGGAGGAAATTTAAAATTTATAAATCAATCAGAGGTATCAAAAGATAATACCGTACCTTAAAATGTAGAAATTGTACAGAAGATAAGGATCCGCAACCCTGTTATTTTTTCTTGGTAAAGTAACCGCTGGGTGTCATCCCTGTATATTTTTTAAAAGCCTTATTAAAAGTAGACTTTGAGTTAAAACCAACTTTATATGCAATCTCAATAATGACTTCATCCCCATTCGATTCGTCAATTAATTTCTTTGCTTTTTCAA
>JAHIVC010000049.1 GCA_018816945.1 Bacteroidota bacterium
CGTAATAGTTTTGACATCGCCGGTACCACGTTTATCCAAATTGCCCACAGTTTGATGATGCAAATGATGTTCGTGATGCCATTTATGATGAGGGGTGAAAACCAGCATTCCGGAAATAATACTCATGACCCTACTTAAAAGAGGTGATTTAAAAAATGACCCATGCCCGCAATCGTGGAAAATGATAAAAATCCGCACCAAAAACCCAGCTGCAAGAATTGATAATGCTAAAGTAAGCCAATATGAAATCTTGATGCTGTAAATCATGGCAATCCATAATCCAATGTATGGAATATATGAATTGGCTATTTGAAACCAGCTTTTTGCATTGCTGGGTTTATTATATCTGCTAATTATCTTAGTCCAATTGGACCAGTCGTTTTTATGGGAATCCTCTTTCATTTAATAGTCAGCAACAAAATGATATTACTAAGTTTATGTTATAAATTCAAATGTAAAATTACAACAATCACTACTATACAACAAGTAAAGAGCAATTAATTCAAAATTGTTCACTTACTAAAATTGATGATTTGATGAGGATATGAATGCTGAAATTTATTCAGATCATTAAAAAAATTGGCTATTCTGGTTCTGTTTTGCCTTTGGGTATTGTGCTAAACCATAGGATTAAAGCTACTTTATTAAAATATTATGCGGTAACGCTTGTTAAGTAGCCAAATAAAAAAGATGCAAATGACATTATCTGCACCTTTTAATTATATGTTTTTAATGATGTGTTTAATCTAATTTACCCAACAATTATTTTATTGCAAGGTCATTTTATCTCCAATTAACCATCCTCTATCAACCTTCATGCAATTTGTAATTTCAATGATATATTCTGCACCCAGATAATTGAAAAAGATGTAGACGTCACCTTGTTCTAATTCCTTTTTTTTATCTTGTTTAAAAGCCGATTTTTGAAATGTTATGTCTTTCCATATAATGCCCTTTTCTTCTACTTTGGCATATATTTTATCAAAACTTTCTTTCGAGTTTTCGATTCTGGATTTTTGAAACTTTTTAAGGCTGGCCAATAAACTTGCCTGTTTACTATCTTTCATTGCCGGATCATTTCGAATTTCGAAATCTCTCATGTATTCAATATCTTTTGTGGTTGGCAAGTAAGGCTTCATTTTATCATAATTATTAGCTTTTAATGCATTAAAAACCGCTTCTCCAAAAGCTTCAGGAGATGATTTTACCGATTTTGATTGCCCGATTCTGGCTTCATTAAGAACGGCCTTCTCTTTAGGGGTTAAACATATAGCTGAGTTAAGTGTAGTAAAAGCAAAAATGAAGAGGAGTAATTTTTTCATAGGTAAATAGGTTTATAAAGATGGCTACAATTAATTATATCTAAAAATATCCAACCCAAACATCGGAAGAATTTTCATTAAAAACAAAATTATGATCAATTTTTATTTTAAGACTTGACTTTTTGTCCAGTTGATTAATGGATTATCTTAAGACATAAATTGGCATACTGCGTCATAAGATAAAATATGAATTTGCTATATTGGGGAGAGATTACTTTTCCTTATTTCAATCTTTTCACTTGTAAGGCGTTGAAGTCATATTTTCCCACAGATTGTTTTGTTATTTGGTATTTACTTACATCTAAATATTGTTCAATAAAATCAAGTTCAGGAGCATAAAAAAAGCATCCTCCTACTTTTAATGAATTCAATATATCCATATATTTTTTAGCATAAATGACAAAGTCACCATCTTTGCGATAATGATGATGTTTAAAATGGTTAGAAAATCCGAGGTTAGAAATAATTGTCCCCCATTTATCCTTTTCGAATTCATATTCAAACCAATCAGATTTACTTAAAAAAGGATCGTTTCTGGCAAACCTATCAAAGCCGTAAGCTTCGATTCCAATGTTTCGTAAATATGCCACCAAATTACCCTGCATACCGCATCCAATATCTAAAACTGGAGCGATTAGATTATAAACATCAATATGAAGTATTTCAATTTGTATAGTATGGCTATATTCTGAACAGGCTACTGTTTCTATTATTTCATCTTTTGATAAATAAATCTTTTCTGCAAAGGGGTTTGTTTCTCGAAGCCAGTTTACTAAATTCTCATAGTGCGCTTTAGCAATCACATCTATGGGGAGTTTTCTTTTTCTGAAACTCAAAAACAGATTAGCATATATTTTTCTTAAATCTCTTTTTGCTTTTTCGTTAAAACTGTAATATTGATTAACCCTGCAAAACTCCTCCAAAGCTTTGTTTGTTACATAATCTAAAAGCAGATTTTTAGAAGTAGTATCTATTTCTTTAATTTTCTCAATAGCAAGGATGGTTTCCGGGATGAATCGTAAGGAGCTATTAATCTCATTGCAAAAGAGATTTCTGGCTTTGTTAAATTCAATCTGCTTATCAATATTTTCTTGAAAATCATTCATTTATCGATACCCTTTTCTCCCAAACTGCATTAATTTAAATACTTTCCTTATTTTTTTATAGAGATTACCGATTCAGATATGCATTTCTAATTTCATTCACAAATGGCTGGATATGGTTGAAAAATATTTTATATCCTTTACAAAGATAGTTCAATCCATTCTCGCCATCAGGAGTTTCAGTGAATCGATTTTTAGGACACTCTCCATTACACATTTCTAATACCTCACAATTTAAACAATATCTCGGAAGACTATCCCATTTATCTTTTCCAAATGCAACCTGTCGCGAGCTATTTAGCATGGTGCTTAAAGAAGTGTATTTAATATTCCCAATCAAATGTGCCGGATTAACAAAATGATCGCAAGTATAAAAATCACCATTCTGTTCTATCACGGGGACTCCTCCGCATGTTTTTCTGAATATGCACAGGCTATGCTCTTGTTCAAAAGCTGTGCGTGCTGCTTCTTCGATAATTTGAATTTTTATTTCTCCAATATCTTTGGCTTTCCATTCATCAAAAATAGCACATAAAAACTGACCATATTTTTCGGCCGAAACGCTTTCAGGGATTATGAAGCCATTCCTGCGGTCAACAAGTGGTAGAAAACTGATATATTTGGTGCCAAGAGTTTTAAAAAAATCATATAAATATAGGGGTACACCAACATTTTTAGAATGGACAACACATAGAATCTCAAAAAAAATCTTATGCTTTTTTAAAAGTTCAATACCTCGAATGGTTTTGCTGAATGAAGATTGATTATCCGGGGTTCGCCTGAACAAATCATGTATTTCTCCCGGCCCATCAATACTTACCCCGACTGTAAAATTCTCTTTGGCTAAAAATTGGCACCATTCAACATTGAGTAAGGTCCCATTTGTTTGAATACCATTGATTATGTGGCTATTTGCTGGTTGATGTTTTTTTTGTAGTTGAATAATTTTCTTAAAATAATCAATGCCTAAAAGTGTGGGTTCACCGCCATGCCACGAAAATACGATCGTAGAAGAGGATGCTGCTTCTATGTGCTGAATGATATATTGTTCAAGCGTATCATCATTCATTATTCTTTTACCGGATTCAGGATAAAGATTGATTTTGTTCAAGTAGTAACAATAACTGCAACTCAAATTGCAACTTGCCCCTATCGGTTTTGCAAACACCTGAAATTCCTGTAAGTCATTCGCCATTATTATAAAATCGACATGAATTTAATATTACTAATAAAATTACAACAACCAATGTTATTAGGATTTAATTTGTAAATTTGATACTTATTTAAAATGATTATAAATTATGAAAACACCACATAGAGTAAATTATTATTACGCCATTTTTTTATTATTAATAGGCCTTTTTGGCTTGATTGCTCGCTATATGAGCGATGGGGATATTCAAGTAACTTCATTGATTCCGGCATTTTTTGGGTTTATCCTTCTGTTTTTTACCAAAGGGATTAAAAACGATAATGCGCTAATCGCTCATTTAGCTGTTGTTCTAACATTCGTTCTTGCAGCTGTAGTGACTTATATGTTCGTTAAAAACCTATCAGCTGATTATATCGGTACTCGAAAGTTTTTCATCTTCTTGGTTACCGGGTTGGTATCTTACATTGTTCTGGGAATTTATTTGGCTGGTTTTATCGATAAAAAACGTAAAGTTTAATGAAAACAGCTTATTAAGTTTATCTCTACCACTAGTATTGGTTAAGTTGAATCCTTTTTATTATTGAAGATACCAAGCAGAATCAGATTTATATGATTTGAGCCAAAGCAGAATGAACAATTGATGTATTTTTGTAAAAAATTAGAATTCTATGAGCCCATTACCAGCTAATTTAAATGCCAGAAAGTTTTATTTCAATGATACTTCTTTTAATGTATTGATGAAAAAGCGCATTTATCATGTGCTATTGATCGCAAGTGCGTATGATACTTTTATTTTGGAAGATGATGGCAGGATTGATGAGCAAATTTTTAATGAATATGTTTCTTTAAACTTACGATATCCTCCTCAGTTTATACAAGCTGCATCGCAGGAAGAGGCATTTGCATTGCTTAAAACTGAAAAAATCGACCTTATCATCACAATGCTAAGTGCCGAAAAGCGGGATACTTTTGATCTGGCTTCAAATATCAAAGTCAAATATCCTGATATCCCAATTGTAGTGTTAACCCCTTTTTCCAGAGAAGTTTCTTTAAAAATTGATCAATCGGATCTAAGTGCGATCGATTACATTTTTAGCTGGCTTGGGAATGCAGATATTTTATTGGCGATTATTAAGCTTATCGAGGATAAAATGAATGTTGAATCTGATATTGAAAATGTGGGGGTACAAACGATACTCCTCGTAGAAGATTCTATTCGGTTTTATTCGTCCTATCTGCCAAATATTTACAAAATAATATTTAAGCAGTCTAAAATGTTTATGACAGAAGGCTTAAATGAGCATCAACAGATGCTACGTATGAGAGGAAGACCGAAAATATTGCTCGCAACTAACTATGAAGAGGCAGTAGCCTTTTATGATAAGTACAAAAGAAATATGCTTGGGATCATTTCTGACATGGCTTATAAGCGTGAGGGTATCCTGGATAAACAGGCAGGCATTAAATTGTACGAAAAGGTTAAAAAGGACGACATCTACATGCCTCTGCTCTTGCAATCATCGGATGTTGGAAATGCAAAACTGGCTAAAAAACTTAAAGTAGGGTTCATCAATAAAAACTCTAAAACCCTTTCTATTGAACTAAGAAATTTTATACGCGAATACTTTGCTTTTGGAGACTTTATCTTTATTGATCCTGATACCGGCAAGGAAATTGCCCGTGCAACTGATTTAAAAGCATTACAAGAGATCATCTTTCCAATACCGGATCGTTCGCTTGAATATCACGTAAGTAGGAATCACTTGTCAAAATGGATGCGTGCACGGGCATTATTTCCCTTGGCAGAATTACTAGTCGATATCAGATTAGAGGATTTTAATGATATGGATGAAATCAAACGATTTATTTTTGATGCAATTGGGAGCTTCAGGTTAAATAAAGCACGAGGAGTTATTGCCGAGTTTTATAGGGATCGTTTTGATGAATATTTAACTTTTACCCGAATTGGTGAAGGTTCCATTGGTGGTAAAGCACGAGGGTTGGCATTTTTGGATGCACTCATCAAAAGAAAACATTTGTATGATAAATATGAAGGTTTGATTATTACAATTCCTAGAACAGTAGTTCTAGGCACAGATGTCTTTGATGAGTTCATGGAGGAAAATGATTTGCATAAAATTGCTTTATCCGATTTAAAGGATGAAGAAATCTTAAAGCATTTTATTGAAGCAAGACTTCCCTTCAGGATTCATGAGGATCTTTATACCTTCATATCATTTATAAAAAACCCCATTGCGGTCAGATCCTCCAGCTTATTGGAAGATAGCCATTATCAGCCATTCGCAGGAATTTATTCTACTTACATGCTCCCGAATATAATGGATGATGATCGATTAATGATTAACATGCTGGGAGATGCTATTAAAAGTGTTTATGCTTCCGCTTTTTATAAAGATAGTAAAGCATATATGACAGCAACTTCCAATGTTATTGATGAAGAAAAAATGGGAATAGTACTTCAGGAGATCTGCGGAAAGAAATATGGAGATCGATTTTATCCGGTTATTTCCGGGGTAGCACGTTCAATAAACTTTTACCCAATCGAACCCGAAAAACCAGAAGACGGAATTGCAAATATTGCTTTAGGATTGGGAAAATATGTGGTTGACGGCGGCCAAACATTAAGGTTTTCACCTCGATTTCCCAAGAAAGTATTGCAAAATAGCAGTCCGGAAATGGCCTTACAGCAGTCGCAAAAAACATTTTATGCATTGGATTTAAATCCAAATACCTTTAAACCCTCTGTTGATGATAGTCATAATCTAATAAAGCTAAGAATCACTGATGCAGAAAAAGACGGATCAATCAGACATATAGCCTCCACCTACGATTTCCAAAATAATATAGTACGAGACGGGATAAATTATGAAGGCAAAAAGATTATCACTTTTTCAAGTATTCTGAAACATGAAACTTTCCCTTTAGCTGAAATCCTGGACGACATTTTGAAAATTGGTCAGAGCGAGATGGGAAAACCAATTGAAATTGAATTTGCCGTAGAGCTGAACCACACTAATAACAGACCTAAGGTTTTTAATCTTTTACAAATTCGTCCGATCGTTGATAACAATCAGAGTATTCAGGATGATTTAAAGAATGTGTCGAAGGAAGAAACTGTCATTATTTCAAATTCAGCTTTAGGTAATGGTATTCATAGCAATATTTTTGACTTTATTTATGTGAAGCCTGCTTCATTTGATGCCAAAAATAACAATGAAATTGCCTTGGCAGTCGAAAAACTTAATGTTGAATTTTTGAAGGATAAAAAGCATTATATATTAGTTGGTCCCGGAAGGTGGGGTTCAAGTGATCCCTGGCTTGGGATACCCGTTAAGTGGTCTCAAATTTCGGCAGCCCGGGTTATTGTCGAATCTGGTTTAAAGGATTATCGCATTGACCCCAGTCAGGGAACACACTTTTTTCAAAATCTTACTTCTTTTAGGGTAGGTTATTTTACGATCAACCCATTTAAAAATGATGGTTTTTACGATTTGGATTATCTTGAAAAACAAGAAGCAGTTTATGAAGATGAATACTTAAGGCATCTGAGATTTGAAAAACCCTTGATTGTAAAAATTGATGGCAAAAAAAACAAAGGAGTTATCTTTAAGGCTTGATGGTAAAGATTCGATATTTCTTGTAGACATTAAATAAAAAACCCGGCATTTAACCGGGTTTTTTTAATTAGTATATAGCACTTGCGTTTCTGTATCCTGGTAAGTTCTTGTACCAATCCGGGAAAAGAACCCCATCGCTTTGAGCCCAGGTTGCAAAATGATTATATGCACCTAAAATTACTTGTTTCTCATTTGGATAATCAAATGTATCAGGAATATTAATTGCCCAGAACAAATTATCTTCAGTTTTATAATACCTTCCTGTACCTGAATTTGAATCATCTTCCCAAGTTCCAAAATAAGCTGGATCATGCAAATCGGTCGGAGCATAATCCGGGAGATGCACTTCCATGCCTCTGATTTGATTCACAACTAGGAATGGATTAAATTGTCCGATATTTAGCTGGCTGTAGCTAACTGTATTGTCAACAAAGTCGATAAAGAGCGTGATTGTAACAGGCGTAACATAAGGTGCCGGATGATGAGTATTCACCCCAATTCCGGAACCAGGATGAGGCATAATATTGAATGGGTCATCTAAAACAATGAATGTTGCTTTTGATTGACCGTTTTCAACACCATTACTTGCCAAACTATATATGCTGCCAGACTGAATTTGATATCCAGAAACACTGAGGATGCTGCTAGGGTTAACATTTGGAAAAGAGAATCCAAAACCATTATGTAATGCTGCTCCAAAAGCCCTGACCTTGAAAGTAGCTGTGATATCCTTTATTTTCTCGTTGTTATCTTTATTAATGTTGAAGTTATACTCCACTACCAAATCGTTGATATCGTAATCTCCTTTTCCTGGCCACAAGTCCTCAAAAGCGAGGGTGCCTTCAAATTCCGGATCTGGATCTGGATCACCTTCTTCACATAAAGGACCATTTATTGAACAGTAAAGCAGATTCTGTCCGGCTTTAAATGCCAAATCTACTATACCTATATCATATTGTTTATTTAATGTAAAACTAAATGTTTTTGTCCCACCTTCTTTGTTTATTTCGTAGTCCCACTTAATTCCATAAACATTTAAAGTAGGGTCAGTATTAACTTCCCATACGCCATTGGGTGTTGCAGAAGTAACAGTGTGATTTTGGCATAAAGCTAATACCCAATGTGAAAGATCTTTATAGGTTGGCCCACCCGGAGCTACACCTGTAACAGTATAAGTCCATGTTGAGGTTCCATTAATATTCTCAACCATTCCATCAAACTTAAATTGAAATCCACCAAAAGTTGAAATATTGTTATTGCCATCATCATCGCAATCTGCAGCTGTTGTGGCTTTTAGGTTGTTGGAGATTGCATAATTTAACGTTCCCCCATTTAAGAGCGAACTAACTTTTGGATAATCATTACCTACTCCATACTTAATTAAGACGGAAGTTTCATAGGTCGGAATTGTAACTTTGGTTTTAAGTACTCTTGACCCATCGTCAGTATGACCTTTAAAATACAATCTTTCTTCATCACTTGAGTAAATGTAAAGAATTCGAGAAGCATCGTGCTCTGGCAATGTGATATTCAGGTCTATTGTTTTGAGCAGACTCCAGTCAAAATTATCACTGATATTCAAGGCTGACATATTCATGACTGTTTCTGAAATCTCCTCATCTACCGCATTGTCGAATTTTTGACAGGATACTAATACCGTAGTCAAAATTGCTAGTAGTAAAAATGTTTTTTTCATGGCTTTATATTTTGTTTTATAATGCATTCATTTTTTTGTACATTATAAATGTCAAACCATGTTCCATTTTAAGAAAGACTATCTAAAATTCAGAATATCAGATAAATATAATTTTAATCGAAATCAGCAGATTTCCATTTTTGGGAAAAATATTCTAAAATTGGCCAACAGGCTAACTTTTACTCTTCGAGTATTTTAGGTAAGAAGTATTTATTAACAGAATAAAACAAATTATATTAACCTCAGTTCGATCTAAGCATTTCTCACGAAATGGGTTCAGTATGTCTGAAATTTAGCCTTTTGAGCTAATAAGACGTTAGATATTAGAAGTTAGACCATGGATAAAACTGCTTTTGTCTAATATCTAAAGTCTAACGTCTTATATCTTAATTTATTAAAACGCTTAAGGCACAGGAAGTCTGTATTATACTGTTTTCTTATATCGAACTCACGTTATTATGTTAGCTTCTGTGATTGGGGATTAAGGTTCCTTCAAAATTGAAGTAAGTATTTTGCAAATCAGCAGTCATACATGAATGTACGGGTAAGATACCAATCAATTCACCAATATTTATTGAGTCAAAAAATGAATCAGAAGCAGTAATTACTCCATGCTCCTGCGAGATGGAGGACAGGTGACAATCCGGAATGGGATCGGTCCAACCATTTTCTTTTAAGTGAACAATCTTTCCAAATATTTGTTCACCATTGGGCATTTTGAGTGATTCCTTTGAAAGATGAACTCCTCCGCCATAAATAATAATTGTATTTCTGTCGGGATGCTTAGCAACTACAGGACAGGCCATCGCCACAGAAATATCCTTAAAACTGCACGATCCTATTTGCTCCTGAACCAGATCATAAAACACAAAATTACCGGTCCTTAATTCATCAGCACCAACAAAATCATTCATGGTGCTTGCCCCCGGTGTATCCCCAAATGAAACAATCAAGGGTGTTTCCTGATCCTGGAACTGAGCTTTCAATTTGGATAATTCCCTTAAGGAGCCTGAATGAATCTCTTCGATTTCTTTGATCGAATTGGTTTTATAAGTATGCCCATTATGTGCTAAAAACCCTTTCAATTTCAAACATGAAGTATTTTTAATTTCATTAATAAGCGCTGAGATTAAGTTAGTATTGTTTACAGAAATACCTGTTCGATGATAGCCGGTATCAATTTTAATAAAAACACCAACACTATTTTTAAGATTCTGTTTTAAAAAGTTTACAGTCTCGACAGATTCCACAATAAGGTTCAAATTAATTTGAGCACTTAACTCGTTGATCTTGTCAATCTCAAGCCAGTTAACAGGAAAGGCAACCGTAATGTCCTTCCATCCATCCGAAGCAAAATATCGGGCCATGTCTAGAGACGAAACCGTAATTTTATCAGTTCCCATTTCCCGAAACCAACGACCTATTTCAATGGAATGATGGGTCTTAAAATGGGGTCTGAAAATCAAGTGATGTTTATTTGCTTTTGCAATCATGGTTGCAATATTCCGACGGCATTTGTTTTCGTCAACAATAAAACTGGGCTTTGAAAAAAGTTGTTGCATCGCTTAATTTTTCTTTGTTAGAGGTTCATTTTCATCCAAAGGTAGGATAAAAAAAACCAGAATCGGATGATGAAATTCAGTATTTTTAAGCAAACAAATCAACTCCGATGAAAAAGAACAGGTTTTTAATTATTGTCTTTTTTGCGTTATTTTCATGTACGCAAAAACAGAAAATGGAAACAATCACCCAAAAAATTCAATACGATGTTTCGATTAAAAGTCCTGATGCATCTTATGATCCATGGATTCAAAACATCGATGAAACCCAACGGTTAAAATTGGTTTCAAACTTATTGGATGCTGCCTATGAAGGGCGCATTCCTGCTTATGATTATTTTAATCATCCATTGAGCATCGAACAATTAAAAAGCATAGGTGTCGATAGTGCCTATCGTACCCTCACCAGAACCACCCCTCCTTATGCGGAATACGACACTTTAATCGTTTCAAAAATTGAAATTAAAGACATTGTAAAAATCAGGTTTCTGGAAGAATGGTACATGGATGAACAAAACCTGGCCTTCAAAAAAGTGATTATTGGGATTGCGCCCGTAGTTGATAAATTCGATAAAGAAGGCAATTTTGTAGGGTTATTTCCTATGTTTTGGATTTATCCTCAAGGATTGGAAGCGCTCAAAAAATAATCCTCAAGGTTTGTTGTTCCGAAAGTGTTAATTTTGCATTCTTTTTAAGAAATTATGGAAGTTCAATACTTTACACTTCAGAACGGAATAAGGATCATTCACCGTTATAATACCAGGGAGATTGCCCATTGTGGCTTGATCATCAATGCAGGTTCAAGAGATGAATCCGAAACCCAAAACGGGATCGCTCATTTTATTGAACATGTCATCTTCAAAGGAACAACAAAGCGCAAGGCCTATCATGTACTTAGCCGACTTGAAAATGTGGGGGGCGATTTAAATGCTTTTACCACTAAAGAGGAAACCTGTATTTATGCCTCTTTTCTTCACGAACATTACGAGCGGTCGCTCGAGTTATTTGCCGATATTCTTTTCAATTCGGTATTTCCTGAAAAAGAAATTAATAAAGAAAAAGATGTTGTGCTGGATGAAATCAATTCTTATAAGGACAGTCCTGCCGAACAAATATTTGACGATTTTGAAGAGTTGTTGTATGATGGCCATCCCATTGCCCATAATATACTTGGAATTCAGGAAACCGTTAAAAGCTTCAATAAATCGGATATTCTTGAATTTATGATGCAAAATTACCATACCGATCAAATGGTGATCAGTTCGGTTGGGAACATCACTTTTGAGGAGTTGATTAGAATTGCGACTAAGCATTTTGGGAATATCAAGCCTAACCTGAGAGTAAAAGCCAGAGAAAAAGTAATTCATTATATCCCGACTAAAAAGGTAATTATCAGGCAAAATCATTTGGCTCATAGTGTTGTCGGGAATATCGCCTATGCCGTGGATGATGATAAACGCCTCGGGCTCGTTTTATTGAATAATTTACTTGGTGGACCCGGTTTAAATTCACGTTTAAATCTGGCCCTGCGCGAACGTCATGGGTATGCTTACGACATTGAATCAAGTTATCAGGCCTATTCTGATACCGGTATTTTTTGTATTTATTTTGGAACCGATCCGGAAAATTTAAACAAGGCAACAGCTATTGTTCAGAAAGAATTGAAAGATCTGAGGGATAAAAAATTGGGAATACTGCAATTAAGTCGCGCCAAAACCCAAATCATAGGTCAATTGGCCATTTCGTTGGAATCAAATGTGAGTGAAATGTTGTCGAATGGCCGACGATTTTTGCAGGTCAGCGAAATAGAATCGGTCAAAGAAATTATTCGTTCAATCAATGATTTGACGGCCGAACAATTGCTTGAAATTTCAAATGAAATTTTTGATCCAAAATCTCAAAGTGCCTTAATTTATAACTCCAAATAGCATGATCAAAGAGGAGCTTCAAAAATATGCGGAGGAGCATAGCAGCCCCGAAAGTGAGGTTTTGTTCCGGCTAAATCGCGAAACTCATTTAAAAACGGTTCATCCGCGAATGTTATCGGGTCACTTACAGGGTAAGTTTTTGGAGATGATCAGTTGTATGATCAAACCAAAACAGATTCTTGAAATTGGAACTTTTACGGGCTATTCAGCTATTTGTCTTTCAAAAGGGTTAAGCCTGGACGGGTGCATTCATACCATTGAAAAAAATCCTGAATTACAACACATCGCCATGAATGCTTTTCAAAAGGCGGGCATCGAAAATCAAATCATTTATTATTCGGGAGATGCCATGTATCTGATCCCTGAAATAAACGAAAAATTTGATCTGGTTTTTATCGATGCGGATAAAGAAAATTACCTCAATTATTATCATCTGGTGTTTGACAAATTAAACCCCGGAGCTTTTATTCTGGCAGATAATACGCTTTGGTCGGGAAAGGTAATTGAAGAAGCATCGCCTGCCGATAAAGATACGGTGGGATTATTGGCCTTCAATGATTTTGTACAGCAAGATGCCCGTGTTGAAAATTTATTGCTTCCTTTCAGGGATGGGATTATGATGGTGAGGAAATTATAGTCCTTGCACCCTTCGATAAGCTTCGCACTCAGGGTGCTGTTTTAATTAAGAGATGTTACATGTTCTTTTATGGTCCCGCCCATCGGACGGCTAACGTGTACCCACAATTTTTGAGTTGTACATTAAATAAGATTATGGAGCGTAGGCCTGAAAAAACGGCGGGCGTGGGGTGGCATCGTGGGGAGATAGCATCGTTTTTTCTGTCCTTTTCTTTGGTTCGTTTCTTTTGGACAAGCAAAAGAAATGAACAAAATGAAATTTTAACCGCTTTGTGGCAAGACAAAAGAACAAGAAAAGAATGTTTAAATGTTCTTTTTTTGAAAAAAGAACCAAAAAACATGAAAAAACGATGCTCCCTGCGCACAGACCCACGCTTGCCCGCCGTTTTTTCTGGCCTGCCCAATTTCAAAAATGACAAATACAAGCTGTCATTTCGATCCCGCTACAAGCGGGAGAGAAATCTCTTTTTAGGATTGAGATTCCTCCTCATTTCATTCGTCGGAATGACAAACAAATGCTTTGGTATGCTTCGCAATATGAGGGACAACGTCCCCATCCGGGGACGTCGTCCCTGAAGCTCTACAGACCAGCCCTTGCCCGCCGTTTTTTCAGGCCTACCCAATTACAAAAATGACAAATACAAGCTGTCATTTCGATCCCGCTGCAAGCGGGAGAGAAATCCCCTTTATGGATTGAGATTCCTCTCTTCGTTCGGAATGTCAAACGAATGCTTCGATTTGCTTCGCACTCAGGGTTGTCTGAGGGACAACGTCCCCATCCGGGGACGTCGTCCCTGAAGCTCTATAGTTTTGAGAAGTCCCGTTTGTACTTTTGAGAAGTCTTATTTTTTTTTTGACTTCTCTCATTTATAGTTTTGAGAAGTCTCATTTTCTCTTTACACAAGTTGTTTTGATTTAATCCACTTTTTGTAAAAATTTTTTAAAAAATTTTACATTGAATTTAAAGGGGAGTTTAGCTGCTCAACTCCCCCTTTTTTGCTTCAATTTAAAGTCTCTGTTTTTATTGCAAAGGCTATTGAGGGGGTGACATTTCGCCTTACTTGGTATCAATGGATATTAATTAACCTTAAAAAAACAAATATTATGACCATTAAAATCAAATCTCTGGCCCGGACCAATCCACGTGATCTTGCGGCCCCCAAAAAGTATTATGCCACGGTTGTAAACCAGGGCGATGCAACGCTGAATAGTTTATCGCAACAAATTGCGATGATGTCGACGGTAAGTAAAACAGATGTGTATGCCGTATTGATGGCGCTCACCGAAGTGGTTCCACTGGCTTTGGCCGAAGGCAAAATAGTGCGGATGGGTAACTTAGGAAGCTTTCGGGTGATGGTAAACAGCGATGCGGTTGCCACCGAACAGGAAGTAACTTCTAATTTGGTAAAACAACTCCGGCTCGCTTACCGACCCAGCCAGGAACTCAAAACCCAGGTCGAAACTTTCCAGGTTGAGAAAGCCTAAACCGACAAAACCCAAGCGAAAGCTTGGGTTTTTCTTTTTTAAGCGTATGCCTTCTACTTCATTTCACAATATATCTTATAACTAATAACCCATAATTCATAACTCATCACTTATAATTTCTATCATCTAACGTCTAACATCTAGTTTTTTTATATATATTTAATCCTTGAAATTCTTTCCTGCCCTTGGATCATATTTGTTGACAAAGAATTTCGAGCTCCCCAAACAGTGAAAAATGAACTCGGTTTTTTATTAATCGAGGAAATATAAAATATAAGGAACCCTGTACAAATGCATCAATATTTGGATGTTATTGTGCAAGAAACATACACATATATACAATTTGTGCGTAATGTAAAAACTCAAGAAAAACTTTTTAAAAAAACAGACATATGAAAATTTCCAAAAAAAGAATTAGAAATGTTGAGAATTATCTTTATGAAATTAAAAAAAATGAAATTTTCTCAATTGGACTTATCGGTTTAGACGAATTCCAAAACAGACTAGTAGAAATTGGATTTACTGAAGACTTGAATGTTGGAGAAATGGTTTTACCAAAAATTTGCGGCTCGACTTCAAGATTCAATGCTGACGGAGGCCATAAATTACGTCGTGACCTACCAAAAGAAATCTACTTCATTTCTAGGGATTGGCACTGGAAAGATTATCAAGGTAATGAGTATTCGAAAATTGTAACGTATTCAAGAGAAAGAATACACAGAGAACCAATTTCAGCACCAAATATTGAATTACAAATTATAGAAATTGACGGAAACAAAGTTTTATTAGCCTCAAGATTAAAAAAAGAAGAAGCAAATTTTAATTTAACGAAACATTCTATAAATCTACTTTTAGAACTGTTTGGAGAATGTGATGTACTAGACAGTGAGAATAAAACCATAATCCCACCAGAAATCATACGATTAAATTGGAAAATATTTCCTAAAGGCGACTACCCTTGGGAAAAAATTGAGCCAATTATCAGAGAACGAATAAATACACAGCCAAAAGGAAATAGACCCGTAATTGCGCATAGGATTGAGAAAATTTCTAAGAAAGGGCCAACATTTTTTGCTTATGGTTTGGGCGGGTTTTCTGATTATACTGTCTACGGTTTCCCTAAACTAAATATTTTCATTCTAGAAAGTATGAATATTGGAAATGCAACATATGTTTTTGACAAAGATTGGGAAGAAATGACAAAGCTAACTAAGAAAGAAATTATTGATGAAAATCTTTATAAAGAAAGAATTATTCATACTCAAGATTGGGAAAAGGAAATCGATAAATTATTTGCCTAAAAAACACTACGCACAATCGAGTAGGCTGCCCCACCAGCGTTAGCTGATGGGGAGAACCTCTCACACCACTGTACGTACGGGTCTCGTATACAGCGGTTCATTAAGATGTGGGGCAATCTTTACGTAGTAAGTAAGCAAAGCCTCGTAAC
>JAHIVC010000050.1 GCA_018816945.1 Bacteroidota bacterium
GCAATGCCGAAATCGCTGTCAATTGCGAGGATACCAGAAACAATCCCAATGACATATTCAGAATCATAGTTGCCTATTTTCAATACTTTGGCACCAACCAATTCAGCATTGTTTTTTTCAATCCCTGTAATGAATAAACCGTCGTTAAACAGATCGATCCTGACAGGGAACCACAGATTGAAATTATCCTGATTATCAAGTAACACTTGTGTGTGACCATCCTTTATTGATGCGACAAGCTTTAATATCTCAAGTGTAATTTTTTCATTATCCCAAATCTTTAAATTTGATTTGATTTCATCAGCCTTATCTTCAAACTGTTGTTGTGAAATTCGTGCCCACGGCATTGGATGGTATTGTTCAATTTTTTTTGTCAGAATGTCGATATCTTCCTTCCATTCCATTGATGTTTGTGCAATAATATTGCTGGTCAATAATAATATTACTGCGTAAATGCAGATGAAAGTAATTTTTCTTTTCATTTCTATAATTTTAGCATTCTTTAAAGATTAATTTATAAATCCAATTTTTTAAATTCAATTTACCTCCTAAGAAAGTAGAAATTATAAAAATTACTACTGTAATTACAAAGCCAGTTGTGATTTGTTTTTTTGTCTTCATTTTCTCTTCGTTTTTATAATTGACTTCGCTAATTAATAGACTACGTTCAAAATTACTTATTTACTATCGAAGCCCAACCGTCCCATTCTGGATGGTTAGTTAATCTTGTTTGGTGGGTGCCATCAATATTCATGATGTAAACCTCAAAATTGCCATCGCGTTCGCTCTGGAAGACAATCTGTTTTCCATCGGGCGACCACGCCGGGTTTTCATCTCTTCCAGGAGCATTTGTAATTGCAATATCTTCTATTCCATCGGCATTCATTATATGAATATCACCTTCAGGACGGCCATTGACCCGTTCAATTAAACCATAAGCAATTTTCGTCCCATCGGGCGACCAAATTGGAAAAATCTTTTGCTTTGGTGAGTTGGTAATACGTGTTTGTTCTGAGCCATCAATTTTCATTTTATAAACTTCATAATTTCCATGCCTGTTCGACATAAATAGAACCTCTTTCCCGTCGGGTGAAATATTTGGTCGCTCATCACGGGCTTGATTCGAAGTAAGTTGTTTTTGTTCCGAGCCATCTGTATTCATTATCCATATTTCCGTTTTTGGCCCAAAATCTTTTACAAAAACAATCTTTTTCCCCTCTGGACTAAAAAATGGATGTTCCTTGGTCTCTTGTGAATTAGTGATTTGTTTTACGTTAGTACCATCAATATTCATTGTATAAATTTCCTGCTTACCTGAACGGTCACTTAAAAATGCAATCTTCTTACCATCCGCAGAAATTGCAGGACACAAGTCTTTTGCACTGTGATTGGTTAAATTGACAGGTTCAGAAGTATTCGGTTTCAGAATATAGATATCCTGATTTCCTCCTGTTCCAGAATAAAATACTACAGAATATTGATTCTGGCTCTCGGCAATATAACTGGATGCCAAAATAAAAATTGATAAGATAATTGTTTTCATAATTTTTAAATTAGTTGTTGTAAGCTTTATTGATTTGTCAGGTTTACATAAGATGGCCATCCATCCCAAGCGGAATTATTTGTTATTCTTTGCTGGTTTGTTCCATCAGAATTCATTTGATACAATTCGAAATTTCCATTTCTTTCACTTTGAAAAATAATATATTCTCCGTCAGGCGACCATGAGGGATTTTCATCTCTGCCAGCAGCACTAGTTAGAGCAATATCATTTGTACCATCAGGATTAATTAAGTGTATATCGGCAACCGGAAATCCTGTATTTAAAGCATATGCAATTTTTTCTCCATCAGGCGACCAAATTGGGAAAACTTTATGTCCGCTGGAATTTGTGATCCGTGTTTGATTGCTTCCATCAATATTCATCAAGTAAATTTCATAATTACCATGTCGAAGAGACATAAATAGTATTTTGCTTCCATCAGGCGAGATGTTGGGTCTTTCATCACGGGTATTATTATTTGTAAGCATTTGTTGTTCTGAGCCATCAGCATTCATAATCCAAATTTCGGTTCTTTGAGAAAAATCCTTTATGAAAACAATTTTCTCTCCATCCGGACTAAAATGTGGATGTTCTTTTTGTTCTCCTGAATTAGTAAGTTGTTGAACTTCGGTTCCATCAATTTTCATTTTATATATTTCCTGAACCCCCGTCCGGTTACTTAAAAATACTATATATTGCCCATCAATGGAAACTGCGGGGCATAAGTCATCAGAAGAATGATTGGTTAAATTATCAGGTGTATTTATATTAGGTTTAAATATATATATTTCCTTGTTCCCAACTCTATCTGAGTAAAAGACAATTGGAAATTTTAAATTCTTTGATAATTCGGCCTCTAATAATTTATTAGGTTCATCGATTGGTATCTTTTTATCTTTACTGCATGAAGAAAAAAGAAAAACAAGAATAAAAAAATTAATTTTTAAATATTTCATATACGAATATTATTAAGTGTTAATTGAACTTATTTAGAATAGGATAATCCGCTAATGGTAGATGGAACTGTCCAAAACCTTCTTTACGCCTATTATAAATCCATAAAAAAATCAGAATAAGTCCCAGAATATTGGCAAATAATCCGAGCAATCTGGCTTCGGGGCCAAATTTCCCTCCGGTCCATATATCCGGGCCGTTTTGACTTATTTGTACCAAGCTAACTGAATCCGAAAAATATTTAAACCCACTTACAGGAAAGCCAAATACATTCCCCATAAAGAAATTCCAGCCTATATGTAAACCGATTGGAATTGCTAATTCTCCTGTCAGGATATATCCAATTCCAAATGTCAGACCTATCAGCACAAGGTTTATGAATCCGACTATATTGGCATTAGGATTTGCCAGATGTCCCAGTCCAAACATTACAGAAATAAATATCCACGAACCCAGAATTGATAAGCGTGGTTTTATTCTTTTTGAATTGAATCCTTCAGACAAGTTCCTAATTAAGTACCCTCTTGTTAATAATTCTTCGAAAGCTCCTACACACACATTGTAAACTACAAATACCAAAAAGGGGGCTAAAAATGGCAATAAACTATGTGATGTATGAAATGTTTCCGAAACTGTAATCCAACCAAGGCTTAACGCTGAAATAAAAACAATTGACATCAATAACCCAGCTAGACAAAATCCAAATAATAAATCCAACATCCAACTTTTATTTATGGTTAAACCAAAATCCCTTATTTTCCGTCTATCAAAATATTTTGCGCTGATGTACAGAACCAAAATAGCTGGAAACAGACGCACTGTTCCTGCAACTAAAAATACCCATAATGGGGTTTCCGCAGCATAATGCAGCCTCACCCCTAAGGATGTAAGTATTGTTATATATCCTCTGTAAAAGATAAAGAAAAGCGTAATGGCAAAAAAACCCTATAACCGGCACGAAACCTTTTTTCATCATAATTCCAAAACAAATGTTTCCATTTTTTTAACATAACTTTAAATTTTAATTAATTGAATTCAGCAATTATTATGAATACAAATCCTATTTTAATGCCATTGCCAGCACCTGCCCAAATGCATTGGGAACACCATGAGCGATACCGGAAGAAATGATGCTTTTGCTTTTTTCACGGATTATTCCATAGAAGAAACCTCCTAAAGTGGCCTGTAAACCCATCCATGGATTAAGGTGATATTGCCCCAAAAAAGGATTAAAAACCCCAAACTGGGCTATATGTGAAAGCCCGAACAATAAAGAAACGATGATCAGTCCAGGGCCAAAGGAAAGCCCGAAGAATTTCCATGGATGGCCATATTCTTCGTTAATCCTGGATTGAAAATATCCCCTGAACTTTATCTCTTCGCCAAAACCTACCATAAGCAGAAAATAGAAATCCCAGGCAATGATACCAGTCACGTCACCTCCTCTGATAATTGCAACAATTATGGGGCATGCAACCATAACCGACAAAATAGCCAGTTGATAAAAAACCCTGATTCTTATTTTCTTCTTGCCCACCTTTTCTTGCTTTTTATTTCTGCTAAAAAACACAAATAATAAAATCATCAAAATTGCAATTAAAGAGAGAATCAAGGACCCTGTTCTTCCACTTGTGCTTATTCCCTGACTTTTCAGGTATCCGAACCCAAGACCTAATAATAGCATGAGCATTGCTCCGATAAAACCATAATGGACCCATTGTTTTTTGTTTTTAAAAGAAAATCCGTAATCTGACCAGTTACGTTTTGACAGAGCAATTATTGTTAAAGGAATCAGAATTACCTGTAATCCGAAAAGAAAAGTTCTCCAGGCTGGATTGGCCCCTGATTTTACAAGCACATAGTCTAACCACATTGAAAATAATTTCAATAAAAGGAAAACGATGATAACTTCGATAATACACGTTGTTTTTTTCATAATCAATATTTAAAAAAAGTCAATTACTGTCCGACTCTTTTATATACCTGAGTTTTACCATCCCATTTAATAACCCTTATTTTCTCTACTTTATCTTTTGTACCGACAAATACAATGCGGTAACTCGAGTTTTCGATTAAAAAATAGTTTTCTGAAATGGGTATCAATATTCTCTTTTTGCCGCTACCAACCTGATATTTCAGTTGGCCATCTTCCAGAAGTATTTTCCGTCCTTCAAACTCACCAATATAGCTTTCTATAATCGATATATCCAAATTAACAGGATGGAGCATCGCGTTTATTTTCTCGTATTCCCATTTTGCTTCAATATGATATGGTTCAATAGCCAATAACTGATTAAAACATTTTAATGCTTCATCGGGTTGTCCCATATTTTCACATAACATTCCCATGATGAACCAACCCCAGATTGATTCAGGATAAACTTCTGTATTTAGTTTTGAAATTTCAACCGCTTCTTCATATTTTTCGGATGGAATTAAATCGTTAAATGTATAAAGTACGAGATCATATGAAGTATAAGGAAACCATTTTTTTGCAAGACCATTTATATTCTTCCTTTTATCAAACTCCGATCTGAAATTTTTAGCACCATGATTGAAAAGTATGTCTTTCAGAGATTTAACTTCATTGTTTTTAATTGCTTTAAGCACAGGATCGGAAAATAAAAAATAATCTTTTGATGTATTTGGAATATAATAATCCGGCGGGTAAAAGCCTCGGCGATCAGTTGGATGGCCATCTTGTGAATACAGCCGGGAAATGTTTACCAATAAGTTACTATGTGGTAAATAGAACATAATTGGATCGGAAGAGAAATTAAGTGGCCCGTCGGCAATATTCCCAACCGTTATTGAATTTGTGGCCTTTAGCATTTGCCCTATAAAAATACTTGCTGCGCTAAAAGTGTTACTTCCTGTTATAATAAACAATTTGCCCGGCTCAAAAGAATTATTTCTTTGTTTAAACTCGCTTACCAATGCAGGTACCAGTTCACCGTTCCCCCCTTCATTAAATCTAAGATCAATCACAAATTTATCGATCTCAGCTACTTTCTCATCATACAAACTCAAAACCTTTTTTATGAAATCTAAAAGTGATTCCTTATCGCCATCGAATACCTGGTTTAATTGAACATAAATCATGCGGTCTTCAGGTATGAACTTAAACCAAAATGGATCGTCAGGTGATTTAACAAAATTGGAAAGATAAATTGGCAAAGAATCATTTTCGTTAAAAAAAACTTCGGTCTCATTTTTTGCAGGTACTTTCTTTTTATCGTAGGCCCAATTAAAAGACAAGGACCATTCAGCTGATTCAAGGTTGATTTTCTTTGTTTTCCCATCCCTGAGAAGGACTTCAAGTGTGAGAATGGTATTTGAACTTAAAATGCCCAATTTATTAAGTACAACAGCATTGGAAATAAAATTGGTAATCCGCCTGGCAATGCCGAAATCGCTGTCAATTGCGAGGATACCAGAAACAATCCCAATGACATATTCAGAATCATAGTTGCCTATTTTCAATACTTTGGCACCAACCAATTCAGCATTGTTTTTTTCAATCCCTGTA
>JAHIVC010000051.1 GCA_018816945.1 Bacteroidota bacterium
TCTGGAAAAAATATATACCCATTCACCTAGTTTATATCCAAAATATTTGCATATTTGAAATATTTATACATACTGCGAATGGGTGTGCTCATGCTCATGCTGGGCACACACAACGGCTATAAAACATTGGCGGGTTCTTACTCGGCTGAAACGTGGGATCTTCCTTCAAGCTTCTCGTCCTGCCTGACTACGAAGTTCGCGGAAAATCCGCCACGTTTCATAGCCAAATCGTTATGCGCAACATTAATAACTTATAAATTTTGACTTATGCTACAACTATTCAGAAACCAATCAATCAATGATTTTAGAATTCCTCATAATCCAGATGAGATTAGAAAACGTATTAAGATTGTCGTAATTGATGATGATGAAGCAAGCTTTCCGACTAATCTATTAAGTACTAGTGGTTATACGATAGAATGGTGGGATAAGGTTGATGATAGAAACCTAGAAAGACTTGAGAAGAATCATTTTGACATCATAATATTAGATATTAATGACATTGCAGCCCCATCTATTTCATCAACTGATGGCATCGGAATTCTTGAGAGAATTAAAGAAGTAAATCCTGCTCAAATAGTTGTTGCATTTTCCGGACAAGAGTTTAATATAGACAAAACACATTTCTTCAAGAAAGCTGATGATACACTGAGCAAACCCGTTGATTTCATAAAAGCAAAAAACTTAATAGATAGAATTATAGATCAGAAAATTACCCTCATATACTTCTGGAGTTCTTTGAATGGATACTTAATGAAAGAGGGAGTAAAAACCAAACAAATTAAACGCGTTGAGAAAGAATTAATATCTGCGATAAAGAATCAAAGATCTGTTGATTATAATTTAATTGGAGGAAAAATTCTTAAAGGCGTTGAAATAAGTTCAAAGGTTATATTCTTAATCAAAAAATTTTTATCAATCGTTGGTTTTGTAGCAGCAGCTTAATATGGATAATGTTATAGAAAAAATTAATAGATTGGTACCTTATCCCTTTTTTGACGAAAAAGGTAAGATTAATAATGGGTGTATTATAAAAACTCCAATAGAATGTACAAGGTGTAATAAAGAATGTTACAAATCGCTTTCAAAAAGTCGGAATAAGATTTACTACTGCTCTTTAGGTTTCAACAGTTATAAAGTTGATTTTAAAAATTTCAATCTCATATTATTTGGGATTCTAATTAAGGGTCAGATGGGGAAGTTGCCCAGAAAACAAAAAAAGAATTTAAATGGACTATTTATTGATATTAGTGAATTAGAAAATTGGGAAATTAGAACTCAAGAATTAATAAATGAAATAACTCAATTTACAGACCAAAAAATTCAAGATAACTTCTCATTATTTCATGACATCATCCCAACTATTTCTTTAATTTTCAGAACATTAGAATCTTTAATCAATAAAGTAGATGGTGATACATTTGAAAAGAAAGTCGAAAATGCAGATTACAAATTAAGGACTCTATATCATGCTATAGATTTGTTAGAAAATCGTTTAAAAATCATGCCATTAATTGGTAATCCAGAATCAGCAAAATTTGGTCAAGTCACTAAATGCTACCCATACAAAATGTTTGACAAAGTATGTAGACTATTTACTGAAACAGCAAATAGAAAAAACGTCAAACTGAATCTTCATAGTGATGATTATGTAACCGCTGAATCAATGGTATATGACTCCTTTATGACATTACCCTTTCTTTTGATAGAAAACGCCATTAAATATTCAAAAAACAATAATACAGTTGATATATATATCCAACAAATTAATGAAACTATTAAAATAACTGTGTCATCATTTGGCCCAATTGTTAAAAAAGAAAATATTCATAAGATTTTCGAAAAAGGATTTAAGGATCCGAATGCCCAAAAGTTTTCTTCTAAAGGGAGTGGCATTGGTCTTTATCTCGCGGATATTGTAGCTAAAGCACACAATATAATTATATCTTATAAATGTAAGAATGAAGGCATTATTGAAAATGAAATCGAAATGGGAACTAATAAGTTCTCAATTATATTAAATTTATAAATGCAGTGCATAACAACGGCTCATAGTGCATGGCGCTTAAGTCGGTTAATAAACAGCACGGTTTTCGTGTTGTTTCCTGTCTTTTTGGGGACATGAAAGCATGCTCGTCGCCAAGGTGCGATTACTCACTATCATTGTAATCCTGAGCAATTGTTAAAAACCAGTTAAAGTGGCCTGCTTGCTGCAAAAAGAAAGAAAAAAACATGAACAGCTCACGTACAACAGCAATTTAATACATTTGTAGTTATTTGAAACGGATTTGAAAAATGACAATTGAACAATACATAGACAACATAAACAAACGCTACAAATTAGGCAATGCGACTGAACACACGTTTCGTGGAGATTTGCAACAACTGATCGAGAGTTTAGTGCCAACAATTCGGGCGACGAACGAACCGAAAAGACAGAGCTGTGGAGCTCCTGATTACATTTTGACAAAAAAGGATATTCCCGTTGGATTTATTGAAGCAAAAGATATTGGCGACAAAGACCTTGAAGGAGCGAAGAAAACAGGAAATAAAGAACAATTCGACAGATACAAAGCATCGTTAAACAACCTGATTTTTACCGATTATCTCGATTTTCATTTATATCGTGAAGGTGAATTTGTAACCAAAATTGCAATTGGAGAAGTTACCGAAAAAGGGATAAAGCCTGTAACAGAGAATTTTGAGCGATTTGAAAATCTGATTAAAGACTTTTGCACCCACATCGGGCAAACTATAAAAAGCAGTAAAAAACTTGCCGAAATGATGGCGGGCAAAGCCCGCCTTCTTTCTGAAGTGATTGAAAAGGCACTCACGAGTGATGAAACCAACAGTGAAGATAGCACGCTGAAAGACCAAATGCACGCCTTTAAGCAAATTCTGATACATGATATTACACCCAAAGGATTTGCAGATGTGTACGCTCAAACTATCGCTTACGGAATGTTTGCGGCTCGTTCGCACGATGCCACTTTGCCAACCTTTAGCCGACAGGAAGCATACGAACTCATACCAAAATCAAATCCATTTCTTAAGAAACTGTTTGGCTATATTGCTGGCTTAGAGGTTGACGACCGCATAAAATGGATTGTTGACGATTTGGTAAATATTTTCCTTGCGTGCAACGTAGATGAGATTTTGAAAAACTACGGCAAAAGCACGAAAATGGAAGACCCGATAATCCATTTTTACGAAACATTCCTGAGCGAATACGACCCAAAATTACGTAAAGCCCGTGGCGTTTGGTACACACCAGCGCCCGTTGTAAGCTTTATTGTACGTGCCGTTGACGATATTTTAAAAACCGAATTTGATTTGCCTCAAGGACTTGCCGACACAAGCAAAACCAAGATTAAAACTAACGTGCAGGGCAGCAATAAGCTATTTGAGCAGGAAGTACACCGTGTTCAAATACTCGACCCAGCCACAGGAACAGGAACTTTTTTAGCTGAAGTAATTAAACTCATTCACAAAAAGTTTGAAGGACAGCAAGGCATTTGGAGCAATTATGTAGAAGCTCATTTGTTGCCACGCTTGAACGGTTTTGAGTTGCTCATGGCAAGCTATGCAATGGCACACTTGAAACTTGATTTGTTATTAACCGAAACGGGATATAAACCGACATCAAACCAGCGTTTTAGGGTTTACCTTACTAACAGTTTAGAAGAACACCACCAAGATACAGGAACGCTATTTGCCAATTGGTTAAGTACCGAAGCCAACGAAGCCAATCACATAAAAAGAGATACGCCTGTAATGTGTGTTATTGGTAATCCGCCTTATGCTGTAAGTAGCACAAATAAAGGTGAGTGGATTCAAAACCTTATAGCGGATTATAAAAAGGATTTAAACGAGCGAAAAATTAACCTTGATGATGATTATATAAAATTCATTAGATATGGTCAGCATTACATTGACAAAAATGGTAGTGGAATTTTAGCTTATATTTCTAACAATAGCTTTATTGATGGAATTACACATCGCCAAATGCGGAAAAGTTTATTAGAAAGTTTTGATAAAGTTTACATACTAGATTTGCATGGAAATGCTAAAAAGAATGAAATATGTGCTGATGGAAGTCCTGACCAAAATGTATTTGATATAATGCAAGGTGTTTCAATAAACATCTTTGTTAAAAATGGTAATAAGAAGAAAACAGAATTAGGACAATTATTTCATGCTGAATTGCAGGGAAAAAGAGAATTTAAATATGAAAACTTGCTAAATTCATCTATTTCAAAAATTAATTGGAACCGATTAGCATACACAACGCCTTACAGATTTTTTGTTCCCAAAGATTTTAATTTAGAGTCTCAATATAATAAGGGTTTTAGAGTTAATGAATTATTGTTACTGAACTCTAATGGTATTGAGACAAAGTGCGATTCTTTGGCTATTCATTTTGATAAAAAATCGCTAAATAATATCATCGATGATTTTAAAAAAGAGGATGTTAAAACTCTAAAATTAAAGTACAAAGAAAAAGAAGATTCAAGTGGTTGGAATTTCCAAAAAGCAAAAGAAAGTATTCTATCCGATGTTTTTTATCAACAACAAATACATTATCGTCCGTTTGATGTTAGAGAAACTATAATTACTAAAAATTCTGGTGGCTTTATTGGTCGGTCAAGATTTGAAGTAATGAAACATTTCCTTCATTCGAATATTGGTTTAATTATTCCAAGGCAAACTACTCAAGATTATCGACATAGTTTTATAACTAGCAAAATTATTGAAGGTAATATTACTGCAAGTGCAAAGTTATTTGGTACAGGTTGTCTATTTCCACTCTATATTTATCCCGATATTAAAGGACAACAAACTATTGGTCATACTGAAGAAAGAACGCCCAACCTAAACCCTGAAATTGTAAAGCAAATAGCCGCTAAATTGGGATTAGCTTTTACCAACGAAAAAGAAACACCCGAAAATACCTTTGCTCCTATTGACATTTTAGATTACATCTATGCTGTTTTACATTCACCAACATATAGAGAAAAGTACAAGGAATTTTTAAAAATAGATTTTCCAAGAGTGCCATATCCAAAGAACAAAGAATCATTCTGGCAATTGGTAAAGTTTGGAGGAGAAATAAGACAAATTCATTTATTAGAAAGTCCAACGGTTGATAAATACATTACACAATACCCGATTGATGGCGATAATGTGGTAATCAAACCACGCTTCGACTCTGCTCAGCGTTCGGATGGTAATGGAAAAGTTTACATTAACGATACGCAATATTTTGACAATGTTCCAGAAATAGCTTGGAACTTTTATATTGGAGGTTATCAGCCAGCCCAAAAATGGCTTAAAGACCGAAAAGACAGGAAATTGGAATTTGAGGATATTTTGCACTATCAGAAAATAATTGTTGCCCTTTCGGAAACAGACAGATTAATGAAAGAAATTGATAAAATTGAGATAAACTAAACTATCTATACCGAAACTTATATGAGGGACAACGTCCCCATCCGGGGACGTCGTCCCTGAAGCTCTACAGACCAGCTCTTGCCCGCCGTTTTTTCAGGCCTGCCCAACTTCAAAAATGACAAATACAAGCTGTCATTTCGATCCCGCTACAAGCGGGAGAGAAATCTCAATCCATAAAGGGGATTCCTCTCTTCGTTCGGAATGACAAACGAATGCTTCGATATGCTTCGCAATCAGGGTGCAGAACCCAATATGAGGGACAACGTCCCCATCCGGGGACGTCGTCCCTGAAACTCTACAGACCCGCGCTTGCCCGCCGTTTTTTCAGGCCTGCCCAATTTCAAAAATGAAGTACTTGTCATTTCGATCCCGCTACAAGCGGGAGAGAAATCTCTTTTTAGGATTGAGATTCCTCCTCATTTCATTCGTCGGAATGACAAACGAATGCTTCGATATGCTTCGCGATCAGGAGTATGAGGGACAACGTCCCCGGATGGGGACGTCGTCCCTGAAGCTCTACAGACCCGCGCTTGCCCGCCGTTTTTTCAGGCCTACCCAATTTTTTTACCTAAATATTAAATTAATCAATTGGATTTGATTCAGGAAAACAAACTTTATGCATTAAGGGGTGTCACCCATCGTCATTTTTTCGCTATCTACGAAGAAACCCATTCAATTTATCCACACTCTCTTTGGCATCGCCATAAAGCATATCCGTATTTTCTTTGTAGAACAAGGGATTTTGAACTCCGGCATAACCAACTGCCATAGATCGTTTCATCACGATTACATTGCGGGCATTCCAAACCTGAATTACAGGCATTCCGTAAATCGGGCTGGTTTTATCTTCCTCTGCACCGGGATTTACTATGTCGTTGGCACCAATTACCATTACAACGTCGGTTTTGGGTAAATCTTCATTAATTTCATCCATTTCCAAAACCAGATCATAAGATACATTGGCTTCGGCAAGCAATACATTCATGTGGCCGGGTAAACGACCTGCAACAGGGTGAATTCCAAAGCGGACCTGCTTTCCCGCCTTTTTAAGGATATCTACCATGTCGTGAACGGGGTACTGTGCTTTAGCTACCGCCATTCCATATCCAGGGACAATTACAATCGATTGGGCATTTTTCAGCATTTCTGCTGCAGTTTCGTGATCAACAGAGGTCACTTCACCAACCATATCTTCGGCACTGCCATGCATCACTTCTCCAAATCCACCAAAAATAACCGACAGAAAAGATCGGTTCATGGCATTGCACATGATGATAGATAGAATTGCCCCTGAGCTACCCACCAAAGCTCCTGTTACTATGAGTAAATCGTTTCCTAACATAAAACCTGCAGCAGCAGCCGCCCATCCTGAATATGAATTTAGCATTGAAACCACAACAGGCATATCTGCTCCACCTATAGCCATTACCAGCATCACTCCAATGAATAAGGCAATGGCAGTCATAATCATTAGAAAAGGCAAGCCTTCATTTCCTTCTGCCATGGTAAATAATACACCAAGAACAATGGAGGTGACTACTAAAATAATATTTACGAGATGGCGTCCGGTATATAATAAAGGCTTACTGCGGATCTTTCCGTCAAGTTTTCCCCATGCCACGATTGATCCTGTAAATGTAATTGCACCAATGAATACCCCAATGAATACTTCAACAAAATGAATATTATGTTCTGCGCCTTGAAGTAAGTGTGTTTCGGGATCGAGAAATGAACCAAAACCAACCAGGACTGCTGCCAATCCGACAAAGCTATGGAGTATGGCGACCAATTGAGGCATGGCTGTCATTTCAACTTTTCGGGCTACAATAATCCCAATCACTGAAGCAATGGCGATGGCTACAATAATATAGATATATCCTTCAACCCCGGCTCCAAAAACAGTTGCCAAAATGGCGATAATCATACCTGCAATCCCATAAAAAACACCATGTTTGGCCGACTCTTGTGAAGACAAGCCCCCAAGGCTGAGTATAAATAAGATGCTTGCGAATAAATATGCTGCTGTTTGTATTTGTGTAGAGATCATTTTCCTTATTTTTTAAACATTTTCAACATTCTTTGAGTCACGAAAAATCCACCAACAATATTAATGCTTGCAACCAGAATGGCTACAAATGCCAAAATGGTCACGGGACTTGAAATATCATTACCGACCTGAAGCAGTCCGCCGATGATTATAATTCCGCTGATGGCATTGGTCACCGACATTAAAGGTGTGTGAAGTGCATGAGAAACGTTCCAGATTACCTGCCATCCCACAAAAACTGCCAGAACAAAAACGGTGAAATGCCCCATAAAATCGGAAGGAGCCACTTTGCTGAGCAAAAATAAAAACAAACCTATCACAGAAAGTTTTACCACCATGCCAATGATTTTATTTCTGGAGGCCTTTGCTTTAGCCAATGCTAATTCTTCAGGACTTATTACTACCTCTTTAACTTTAGGTTTTTGAGGACTAACAGGAAGTGGTTCGGGTGGCCAATTGATTTTACCCTGATAGGTAACCATGGCACGTTTCACAACATCATCTTCCATGTTGATTTTGAAATTTCCGGCTTTTCCCATATCATCCAATAAATGACAGAGGTTGTTTCCGTATAATTGAGAAGCCTGATTGGGTAACTGATTAAGTTTGCCAATAATAGTCACCCCATTATCCGTAGTATATATTTCATCATTTTTGGTCAAGGCGCAGTTTCCGCCTGTTGATGCGGCTAAATCAACGATAACCGATCCTGCTTTCATCACTTTTACATGATCTTCAAGAATTAATTTTGGGGCTTCACGCCCGGGGATTTGAGCTGTGGTAATGATGATATCCACTTCAGCAGCCTGCGCTTTGAACAAGGCCATTTCTGCATCGATAAATTCTTTGCTCATCACTTTTGAATAACCTGAAACTGTAGCACCATCCTCTTTAATATCTACGCTTAAAAATTCGGCACCCATTGATTGGATTTGCTCAGCAACTTCATGTCGGGTATCAAAAGCCCTTACGATGGCACCCAATGAATTGGCAATTCCAATGGCAGTTAATCCCGCTACACCTGCGCCGATAACTAATACCTTGGCAGGATCAACTTTACCTGCTGCGGTAATTTGTCCGTTCAAAAATTTCCCGTAATGATTAGCTCCTTCAATAACCGCACGATATCCGGCAATATTTGCCATGGAGGATAAAACATCCATCTTTTGTGCTCTGGAAATCCTTGGGATTGCATCCATAGCTACGGCATTCACTTTTTGATTGGCCAGTTTTTTGAGCAGATCCGGATTTTGAGCAGGCCATAAATAACTTAACAAAACCAGACCTTCTTTCATTAATTCAATTTCTTCATCTTTAGGAGCTAAAACTTTTAGCACTATATCCGAATTTTTGTAGATTTCTGCCGCCGAAGAAGCGATAGTCGCACCTGCAGCTTTAAAATCTTCATTCGAAAAATTTGCTTTTAATCCGGCGTCTTTTTGGATAAAGACGTCAAAGCCTTGTTTAATCAATCGATTAACGGTTTTTGGAGTAGCCGCTACCCGACATTCTTTAGGCTCAATCTCTTTTAAAATTCCAACTTTCATAAAATAAACATTTTAGTTCGATATGCTTACTTTACAAAATGAGTTGCAAACAAGCGCGACAAAAATAACAAAAGCAATGGATATAAAAACAATCTGAACAGGTGCCTGATAAAAATCAGTATAATACTTAAAGATTAGATTTGTGATCTATTTTATTTTGTATAAAATGGAAAGTGGAAAATCATAATTTAAATGATGAAAGTTTGCAGTAATTCATTACAAAAAAAGAATATATTAAATGCAGTAGAACAATATATGATAGATAAATCGCTCAAACGTACATTCAAAAATCGAAAATTGAAAATCATCAATCGGCTTAATGTCCGTAAACCCGTCCTTCCAGCTTATTTACTAACACTTTATAGCAATTAACATCTTTCACCGCCGGATCGTTATATTTAAATTTTCGATCGACATAATGAGCCATAATAACATTTAAGGCTTCTTTTTTCTTTTCAAAATCAGTGATAAATTCCACTTTTCCAAAAGCCAATACCGAACGGTATTTCCAGCTATAACTGCATGCAACTTCTTCATCACGGTATTTTAATTCATAATCGCCACTGAATGCAACACAAACATTGGGATTGTTCATTAAAATATCAATCTTCTTGCCTTTTTGGGCAGAGTGCAGATAAATTTCATCGTTTGCATATCCAAAATTGAAAGGCAAAACATAAGGCATATTATTTTCGTCAACCATTGAGAGATGGCAAACTTTACAATTAGTAATGATTTCTTCAATTTGTGGTTTGTAGTCAATTACGCGGCTTTTCATAGCAAGGATGTTTTTACGTGTTAATGTGTTTAAGTGTTAATGTGTTTACGTTTCTGCAAATTTAATAAAGTGCTGAGAAATCAATGTAAAATAAAAATTCAAAAACATTGGTTTTCTGATCGGGATAATAAATATACCTGACCCCTATATCGACAGGTGCAATTAAACTGAAGAAATGCATGTCGGAAGTGAGTTCAAATCCTGTTGAGCGATAGTTTGTGTTCCCTTCAGTATTTTTGCCATGGGCCTGATCATAATATAATGCAAGCTTTAATCGCTTAAGGTAAAATAATGAACCTATATGAAAATCGGGATAGCAAAGCGGGAATTTGTAATTAATGCTGGTTCGGAAAAGTTCCAAATCGTTGTGATTATTAAAACCTCTAGGGTAATTTACTTCCTGGGGGAAATAGTAAACTCCTTCCTGTCTTTTTTGATATCCGTTAACTATTTTTATGCCGTGATGCTTAAAAAGCCCGGGGAAATAGAGTATGGATTGAGCTGAAACCAACCAACTCTTATTTTCCAGCTGAAAAGGAGTGTGCCCGACCCGGAAATCAATAATTTGACCCCATGAAGGGTATAAATCCCTTGACGATGAACGTATTTGATTATACAAATAAAGTCGATAATTCATGCTGTGAACAGTATGTTGGGTGAAATTAATTTCTTGGTCGGGCAATTCTTTTAAAAATGAATTCCTGAATTTTATGGAGGGCTGAATACCTCTGTAATACCTACCCTTGTTGAATGAAAGTGGCAATCTTACCTGGGTTTCGATATTGGTTTCATCATATAAAAGAAACTTTATTTGATGTGTTGTATCATTGAAATAGTAGCGTTTCTTTCCATGATCAACTTCCAAGTCGAAAATAGGATAAAACCCTTCATATGAATAATTAAAATAATATTTTCCCAATGATTCGTTGAGGTCGTATTCATAACCCAAAGTTGCGAAGGCAGTGCTTAATTTATTTTGCGACATCATTGAGAAGCCGGGCTTAACCTCATACGAATTTACATTGATGGAAGCCGGAGCCCAACTGTGAATATCGAGTAATCCGCTTGCTTTGTGATATTTTTCTGCTTCAAATTTTTTATCGGCTCGATGATCAATTTCTAAAATTTCTTTTTCCTGTTTTGAAAAGGTTTTCGCAAGATCCAAAAATCCTTTTTTAATTTCAGTTAAAGGAATCCAACGTTCGTCAGATAACTTCTGTTTTACAATTTCATAACCATCCGAGGTGTAATTAGCGTATAGAAGAAAATCATTTTTCTCATCTACAAAAACATCTTTGGCTCCAAATTTTACATGGCTGATTTGAAAAATAGCTTTAGTTGAACAATCCAATGCATAAATATTGTCGGTTCCCGAGAAAGCTCCGGTGAAATAAATGGTATCGTTTGTAATTCTGGGATTGGAAATAGGAACATAAGTTTCGGGTATTTGCTTCTCGAATTTGCCTGAACTTAAATTTAAAACCTGAATGCTTTTCCCTTGATTGTTTAGGGTAATCAAAGCAATTTTGTCATCATCATCCGACCATGATGGGGTCATCAAAAATTCGTGATTGGGATGAGGAAATCGTTCGAGCTCTAATCCATTCGAAGCATCCAGGATAACCAATGTTGATTCATCTTCGGTGCTTTGTTCAATGACAGCAATTTTTTTTGAATCGTGCGACAATGCGGGAGAAAACAAACGACTGTTTTTTGTTAAATGGGTTAACTTTTTCGATTTGAGATGATAGGTTTTGATGACCGAAAAGTTCCTGTTTTGCCATCTCATGTCAAATTCCACTTCCGACCAACAAAGTAAACCTTGCGAGTAGGATAACCGATCACCCAGGTTTGGCCCGGGTGTAAAAATGATTTCTTCTTCACCTGTTGGTGAAATCTTAACAATGCGTTGCACATCATCAATGCTTCCTTTTACACAAAGAATATTTCTTTCATCCATCATAACCGGATGGTTATAATTAGTAAAGTCTTTAGGTATTCTTGTCAGTTGTTCGAGAGGCTGGAAGGATTGTAAAGATTGAATGGAATCCCATTTGTCTTTCAAATCATCCATTACGGAATGATAGAACTGTTGTTTAGTTAATCCGGTTGTTTTTTTGATGGCATGTGAAAATGGGGTTATCTGAAAAGGATTTCTACCTGTATTCACTAAGGTGTTTTCCCAAAGTTCTGGCCCAAATTTATTTCGACCTGAAGCTACCAACAAGTAACCCAAGGGATATGGGTCGGAAACAAAATCTTTGTAAGAACCATGAACGGATTTCTCATAGGAAAAAATCTCTTTTTCGATTACCTGGGCTTTTATCGGCATTTCAAATGAGGGTTCTCGTCCACGACCGGAATTACTTAAAGCAGTTTCAGTAACTACGGCATCTCCCTCCAAAAACCATTGAGGAATAAAAATACCGGCCATAAATGCCAATGCCTGCTCGCCCATGATAATTTTAAGCACATTGGTTAATCCTGTGTTCAGTTTTTCGATTTGGATTAAGTGACGAATTTCATGCAGTGCCAGCTGATCCAGCCAAGGTTGGGAATAGATTTGCTGTGGAGAAGTCGTATGCAAATCAATTCGGGTCGGAGCCCAGGCGGTTGTTCCATTTGAAACTACGGTTTGGGTGTGTAAAATAATTGAAGTCTTTTTGATTGCTCCATTTAATGAATATGCAACAAGTGAATAGGCCGAATCCAGAATATTGGCAAGATATTGTGCCCGGGTTTCAAAATTTTCAGGAAAAATGATTTGAAAATTCGCTGTATTAATCTGTTTCCATTTTGTTGAAGCTGGATCCTGTCCGGAACTAAAATACTGGCCTTTTACCAAAGAGGATAATAGCATTAGAAAAACAAGGATGGTTATTGATCTTTTCAAATTCATGGCCATGATCAAAGATAGAATTAAATCCGTTTTGAATCCAATACTAAAGAATTTTCAAAGATTAATCTTTTCTTTAAAATTCATTGTGAAGAACTAAAAAAATCCCATAAAGGATCACTTGGAGTTGGGGCAACGATTTCGAGTACTTCTTTGGAAACAGGATGAATAAAATTAAGTTTCCGGGCGTGTAAACTGATTGATGCATCTTTATTTGATCTCGGAAATCCATATTTTAAATCGCCTTTTATCGGGCATCCAATTTTTGATAATTGGACCCTAATTTGATGATGTCGCCCGGTTATCAGAATTACTTCAAGCAATGCGTAGTCTTTGCTTTTTGAGATCATTTTGTATTTAAGTTCAGCTTTTTTAGTTCCGTTTTGTTCTGAATTAAATGCTTTGGAGCTGTTTTTAGCCTCATCCTTTACGAGCCAATGAATGAGATGATCCTCATCTTTTGGAGGTATGTTTTTTACAATAGCCCAATAGGTTTTTTGAATTTCTTTGTTTTTTATTTGCTCATTCAACCTGGTAAGAGCCTTACTTGTTTTAGCAAAAATTACTGCACCACTTACCGGACGATCAATGCGATGAGCCAGGCCCAGATAAACATTCCCGGGTTTTTGGTAACATTCTTTTATGTAGAATTTTATGTTTTCAATTAATGATGCATCACCTGTTTTATCACCTTGAACCAATTCCGAAGGTCTTTTGTTTATGATGATAAGATGGTTATCCTCAAAAAGGATTTGCTCACGGACACTTGCTAATATATCCATGCTAAAGAGCTTTTGTAGTATTAATACTGCTCCCTTTCATTTGGGAAATTAAGCGTTTTAATATCGCTGATATAAGTTTGAACGCTTCCTTTAATTTCTTCCGATAGATTGTTGTATCTGCGCAAGAAGCGTGGGGAAAATTTTTGGGTAAGTCCGAGCATGTCGTGTAAAACTAAAACTTGTCCATCAACACCGCTACCTGCACCTATTCCAATGGTTGGGATTTTAAGTTTGTGAGTAACTTTGGCTCCTAAAGCAGCAGGGATTTTTTCCAAAACAATGCCAAAACATCCCGCTTCCTCTAAAAGTTTTGCATCTGATTCCAGTTTTTTTGCTTCATCTGTTTCAGTAGCACGAACTACATAGGTACCAAATTTATGGATTGATTGAGGTGTTAAGCCTAAATGACCGAGTACCGGAATACCGGCAGATAATATCCTCTTAACTGATTGAACGATTTCTTTACCACCTTCCATTTTGATGGCATTGGCACCCGACTCTTTCATAATACGAATTGCAGAATGTAATGCCTCTAGTGAATCGCCCTGATAAGTTCCAAATGGAAGATCAACTACAACAAGTGCTCGCGTTACAGCGCGCATAACAGAGCTTGCATGATAAATCATTTCATTTAAAGTAATAGGTAAAGTGGTTTTATGTCCTGCCATCACATTTGATGCTGAATCACCTACCAAGATTACATCGATCCCGGCTTCGTCGATCAGTCCTGCCATGGTATAATCATAAGCAGTCAACATGGCAATTTTTTCCCCTTTCAACTTCATTTCCTGCAATACATGGGTGGTAATTTTGGGATATACGCTTAGTTTTTCCATAATATCTTTATGTTAATAGAGAGTCTTTTAAAATCAATTATATTATCACCTGAAAAAGTCCAATAATTCTATTTCAAAAATCATCACTGCATTTGGCTTAACACCTGAAGGAGGGAAGGGTCCATAAGCTAATCCGGAAGGGATTAATAAAATTCCTTTTGCTCCTTTACTAAATAAAGGGATACCTTCAATCCAACCATTAATGGTGTGTGCAAGTAGGATGGTGAGTGGACTGCCAGTACGAGACTGATCGAATACTTCTTTCGTATCCAGGTAATATCCTATATAATTAACCGTCACTCTGTGATTAATGGTAGGTTTATCGACACCGGTTCCTTCTTCAGTAATAATGTAATGTAGGCCGGAATTTGTGCGCTGAGCTGTAAGGTTGTTACTTGCCAAATATCCTTGAATTAAAGCGATATCAAGTTTTAACTGATCAGCCGGGGTTATCATGTCTTCCTTTTTACTACAGGATGCAAGGGTGATAAATACTATAATTATTAAGATGGGGATTATCTTTTTCATTCGTGTTTTTTTAGTTGAGCAATCAATTTTTTTGGATTGCTGAAATCTCTTAATGCGATGCAAAATTAAAACTTTCTAACTTCATTTTCAAATCTTTATAAGAATACCCTAATTGCCCTAATTTATAAGGTATTAAAATTCGAATATAGATGATATTGCATTTTATTTTCTAACTTTGATTCAAATATTATACTAATTAAACAGATAAAATGCTTATGATTGCCTTGAATGGGATTTTCCCACCCTTACCTACCGCATTTGATACAAACGAAAACCTTTTGACTGTCAAAATGATGGATAACATTTCGCGTCTTAATCAATTTGATTTGGCGGGGTTTTTATTGTTGGGCTCAAATGGTGAGCTCGTGATGTTAACTGAAGAAGAAAAAATAAAAGTCTACAAAGATTGCAGGAAAGCCATACCCACTTCAAAATTGATGATTGCCGGAACCGGTGGGCAATCAACTTTGGAAACGATCAGGCTAACAAAAGCAGCCGGAGATGCCGGTGCAGACGCGGCTCTTATATTAAATCCGTTTTATTACAAAGGGTTAATGACAACTGAGGCACTTAAGAAGCATTATTTTACCGTTGCAGATGCTTCAAACATTCCTGTGATTATCTATAATATGCCCGGAAACAGTGGGTTGGATATGGGTGCAGACGCAATTGCAAAGTTTGCAGAACATCCCAATATAATTGGGCTAAAAGACTCTGGCGGTAACCTTACCAAAATGGCAGACATAAAGCGAATGGTAAACCCCGATTTTCAGATTTTAGCGGGTTCAGCCGGATTCTTGTTCCCGGCACTTTGTATTGGAGCCATCGGTGGAATATTGGCTTCGGCAAACATTGCACCACAAGAATGCATTGACATCTACAAACATTTCAATAATGGGGAGCATGAAAAAGCATTGGCACTGCAACTGAAAATGATTCCTGTAAATACTGCTGTTACGAGTGGCCTGGGTATTCCGGCCTTAAAAACTGCCATGGATTTTCTGGGACTTTACGGAGGAACTTCCAGACAACCAATCCAGCCGCTAGACGAAAAACAAAAACTATTTGTTGAACAGTTAATGACCAATAACGAAATCAATCACTTTTAATATTAGTTTAAAATGAAACGCAGAAAATTATTAATGATCCCAGGCCCTATTGAATTTGAACCCGAAGTTTTACGTGCTCTTGGTGCACCAACAACAAGCCATGTAGCAGCTAATTTTATTGAAACTTTCGGCAATGCACTGGACATGATGAAAAAGGTTTGGAATAGCCCTACAGGACAACCATTCATTATTGCAGGCTCTGGAACTCTGGCAATGGATTTGGCCGGAGCTAATTTGATAGAACATGGAGATAAGGCACTGGTTATTTCTACCGGATATTTTGGTGAGCGATTTGCAGATTTATTAAAAAGGTATGGAGCTCAGGTAACGATACTAAAAGCACCAATTGGCCAGGTTGTTTCTGAAACCGAAATTGAAAATGCACTTAAAAAGGACAAATATAAATTACTCACCTTTACGCATGTTGATACATCCACTGCTGTAAAAGTTAATCCGGAGCCTATCGGTAAACTAGGGCAAAAATATAATGTTCTGACTATTTTAGATGGTGTTTGTTCAGTTGCCGGAGAAGAAATAAAACAAGATGAATGGGGAATTGATGTGGTGCTTACTGCTTCGCAAAAGGCAATTGGGGTACCTCCCGGTCTAGCTTTATTGGTCGTTTCAGAAAAGGCAATGAATCTTTGGAAAATGAGAAAAACACCGGTTGCCAATTATTATGCAGATTGGTCAAATTGGTTGCCAATTATGAATGCCTATGCAGATCGAAAACCATCTTACTTTGGTACACCGGCTGTTAATCTTGTGGCTGCTTTAGAAGTAAGTTTAAAAATAATTTTAGAAGAAGGTATGGATGCTCGAATTAAGCGGCATGAAAAAATAGCTCAGGCATTCAGGGAGGCATTCAAATCACTTGGACTTAAAATGATTCCACAAAATAATACTTTTTGTGCAAATACTTTATCGGCTCCATATTATCCTGAAGGAATTGATGGTGCCTCTTTACTTAAAGAAATTGCAAATGCTGGTGTAATTCTGGCCGGAGGTTTATTGCCTGAAATTAAAGGTAAATATTTTCGAATTGGCCATATGGGTTCGGTAAACCAAGGAGATGTACTCGCAACCATTGGAGCCATTGAAGCTTCCCTTCAAAAATGTGGTCATCAAGCTGAACAGGGGATTGCAGTTCGTGCAGCTTTAAAGGTTTTAAATAGCTGATCATTAAAATCAGTTGAGTAAAAACACCTGAAGATTTATTCAGAATTGTAATTACTTTCAAGGACTTCTTTATAATAAAGTAATTATTTCTGTCTTTTTGTCATCATTTGACAGCCTTATTTATTTATGCTAAAATATTGTAAAATATCTTACAAGGTATTTTAAATCAGTATTTTAGATGTCAAACCAATCCTTAAATCAACATAGATTTATTTCAAATTACAAAATTGAGGTAAACAAAAGGTTAATGGCATAATCATTGAGTAACAAGATTATCGACCTGAAAAAACATATCAAAAAAATAAATATATAAAAAATGGGAAAAATAATTGGAATTGACCTTGGAACTACAAACTCTTGCGTTGCCGTTATGGAAGGTAACGAGCCGGTTGTAATTCCGAACAGCGAAGGTAGAAGAACTACGCCTTCAATAGTCGCATTTACAGAAAACGGGGAACGTAAAGTTGGTGATCCTGCAAAAAGACAGGCGATTACCAATCCTACAAAAACCATTTCATCAATCAAAAGATTTATGGGTGAAACCTTTGATCGGGTAACAAAAGAAATTCAAAGGATGCCCTATAAAGTCATTAAAGGTGACAACAACACTCCTCGGGTGCAAATTGATGAACGAAAATATACTCCACAGGAGATATCAGCAATTATTCTTCAAAAAATGAAGAAAACCGCAGAAGATTATCTTGGGCAAACAGTAACAGAAGCTGTTATTACAGTTCCGGCTTATTTTAGTGATTCGCAACGACAAGCTACAAAGGAAGCCGGGGAGATCGCCGGTTTAATCGTAAAAAGAATAATAAATGAGCCTACTGCTGCTGCTTTGGCTTACGGTCTTGACAAAAAACATTCAGATGTTAAAATTGCAGTTTTCGACCTTGGAGGTGGTACATTCGATATTTCTATTCTTGAATTAGGTGATGGTGTATTTGAAGTGAAGTCTACCAACGGAGATACCCATTTAGGGGGGGATGACTTTGATCAAAAAATCATTGATTGGTTAGCTGATGAATTTAAAAAAGATGAAAATATTGATCTGAGAAAAGATCCTATGGCTCTTCAACGTTTAAAGGAAGCTGCCGAAAAAGCTAAAATTGAACTTTCATCTTCTACCGAAACCGAAATAAATTTACCATATATCATGCCTGTAGATGGCGTGCCAAAACACCTTGTCCGTAAACTTACTCGGTCAACTTTCAACCAGTTGACCGACGATCTTGTTCAGGCAACTTTAGCTCCTTGTAAATCAGCTTTAAAGGATGCAGGTTTACAACCAGCTGATATTGATGACGTTTTATTAGTTGGCGGTTCAACTAGAATTCCTGCAATTCAAGAACTCGTTAAAAAGTTTTTTGGAAAAGAACCTTCAAAAGGTGTAAATCCCGACGAGGTTGTTGCAGTAGGTGCAGCTATTCAAGGAGGTGTTTTAACCGGTGAAGTGAAAGATGTTTTATTATTAGACGTTACTCCTTTATCATTAGGGATTGAAACCCTTGGCGGTGTGATGACTAAATTGATTGAAGCAAATACAACCATTCCAACCAAAAAGTCGGAAGTATTTTCAACAGCGGCCGATAATCAAACAACGGTTGAAATTCATATATTGCAAGGTGAGCGACCAATGGCTAATCAAAACAAGAGCATCGGCAGATTCCATTTAGATGGGATTCCACCAGCTCAAAGGGGTGTTCCACAGGTAGAAGTTACATTTGATATTGATTCAAATGGTATCTTAAATGTTGGCGCGAAAGATAAAGCTACCGGTAAATCTCAAAATATTCGTATTGAAGCCTCTTCCGGATTAAGTGATGATGAAATTAAAAGAATGAGAGATGAAGCAGCCGCAAATGCTGATCAGGACAAAAAACAAAAGGAAGAAATCGACAAACTAAATAGTGCTGACGCTTTGGTTTTCCAAACCGAGAAACAGTTAAAAGAGTATGGCGACAAACTTCCTGCTGATAAAAAAGGATTGATTGAAAGTGCTGTTGTGGAATTAAAAGAAGCGCATAAAAATAAAAACATCCCTGCAGTTGACGCTGCAATGGAAAAACTGAATGCCATTTGGCAAACAGCTAGTGAGGAAATGTACAAAAACACTCAAAGTAATCCTGCACAGGAAGCACAACCAAATGCAGATACAAATGCCGGCCCGCAAGGCGGATCATCAAAAGACGATGAAGTTACTGATGTTGATTTTGAAGAGGTGAATGATAAAAAGTAAGGTAAAATCTTGCATCCAACAAAAAGAAGCCGTCTCAATATTAAATTTTGAGGCGGTTTTTTTAATCCCATTTTATTTTAGATATTCTTCCTGACTTCTGACGCTTTCCTTATTTTAGAAAAAAAAGAAATGTATATTACTCTTTACTAGATTTTTACAAATGTAGATTGGCGAACCAACTGCAGTAACGCATCTTTTTATGTAATGTATTCGGTAAGAAAAGTAAAACCCAAGTCAAGTTCTGGTGCTGTCTAAGTGGTACAATATTTTGGTCATCGTTCCATTATTGCAAAACATATTGGCAGTTGAAAGGACTAGCTTAAAGTTAATGCTTTACCTCAAAAGGCTGCAGTCAGGTTCGCTCACTCCTGAAATTTGAGTCTCACGAATAAAAATGGAATTAATTATCATCAGCATACCATTCGGCAACGGAAGTAGCTGTTTCACGCAGTTTTAAACTAAATAGTTTTACGTTTATGGGAAATTGGGATAAGATCGAATTGGCAAAGTCAATGAGCAATTGTTCACTTGTTGGCTGATAATCGACCGGGATTATTTTATCGAAATTGTGTTTCAGTTCGTCCATCAATGAATTTGCAACATCTTTATGAATTACCAATGCATGATCAAACTTATTTATGATCGTTCCTTTTACAATGGCCTTTAAATCGCTAAAGTCCATTACCATACCTGCATCTGCTTGGTCTTGCTTTGGATTTGGCTCACCAATAATTGTTACACTAAGCGTATATGAATGACCATGTATATTTTTACATAAGCCTTTATGGTTTGGAAGAGAATGAGCCATCTCAAACCTAAACTCTTTTGTGATTCTTATCTTTTTATTCATGATATGTGTCGGGTTAAATAAATCCAAGTAATTCGATGCCGTTTTTGAGTGCTAAACCAACAAACAATATACCTCCTAAAAATATTGCTTTATTACCCAGAGAATAATTTCCGGTTCGTTTTCCGATAATCATTCCTGCAATACTTAAAATTAATCCCATAACAATCATAGGAATTAAAAAGAAGTTTATTTCTATCCGTGTAAAGGCGAAACCAATCCCGATAACGAAAGCCGGTAAACCCAAAGCAAATGCTAATACAAAAACAACCTTAAAATCCCCATATCGATAGGTAAGATTTTCAGGATCTGTTTTCAATGATCTTAAGATCATTCTAATACCGATGACTATTTCTAGAGCAATAAAGACCCATTCGTTTGTCCATTTCATAAATGCCAGAAAGAGAATCCCGGCCCAATAGCCAATCCATAATAATGAAGCAGGAATAAAAGTGAATAAAGCAGTTAATCTTATCTTTTCGAATATCGTAAGACATTTTTGAACGTTTGCAACCAGCGACAAAGCGAACACCCCACTTGTAATCGAAAAAGCAATTAATATAAGATCAAGTAAATTCAATCTGTTTGATTATTTATAAATTAATTCAATGATTTTTTCAAGTCCTTCAGCATCTGCCTCATCAAAAGAATTTAATTCCTTACTATCAACATCCATCACGCATATTATCTCACCCTTTTTATTTTTAATAGGAATAACTATTTCTGACTTTGATCTTGAATCACAAGCAATATGGCTGGAAAAATCATGCACATCCGGAACAATCACGGTTTTACCAGAATTAATTGCGGCCCAACAAACCCCTTTATCTTTCATTAAATGAATGCAGGCAACTGAACCTTGGTATGGACCAACAATTAATTCCCCTTCAATAAGTCGATAATAGCCGGTCCAGAAAAAATAATCAAATTTATGATGTAAAACAGCTATAATCGTTGATTGGTTGGCAACAGGATCAGTGCTGTCTTTTAACAATTCATTAAGTTGAGCATAAACACGATTATATCTGTTTCGTTTTTTAGTTTTATCCATGAGAAAATTCGTATCGTTAGTTCAAAGTATTCACGAAACAAAAATAGATAATAAATAAATTGAATGATCAAAGAAAAAATCCTTTGAGTAAGACTAATATTTAATTTGAGAACATTAAATCCAATTAGTCAACACACCATAATCTTTGAAAAAATGATTTTTTATCTTACCCCTCTCCCGATAAATCGGGATCTCCCCTAAAATCAGGGGAGAGAAAAGGAATCATTGAGAAGTTAATTTTTTTTCAAGCTCAACCGTAAAGTGTCTTAATATTGGTGCTTCAGAAACAATTTTATAACCTCTTTTAATCTGATCTCTCCTTTCAAAAACATTGATGATGGTAGCTGCCACATAATCCATATGATTGTTGGTATACACCCTTCGCGGTATCGCTAATCTAATTAATTCCAATTCGGGGTACCTGTTTTCGCGACTGATGGGATCACGATCGGCCATGATGGTTCCAATTTCAACAGCCCTGACACCTCCTTCAATAAAAATTTCAACTGCGAGCGATTGAGCGATATATTCTTCTTTAGGAATATTTGAGAGGAATTCTTTTGCATCAATAAAAATAGCGTGTCCACCAAATGGAACCAATACCGGAACACCATGATCAAGGAGTTTTTGACCTAGATATGCAACTTGACCAATACGGGTTTCTAAATAAGCAAATTCAGTACCTTCATCCAAGCCTTGAGCCAATGCATTCATATCACGTCCTGACATGCCCCCATAAGTCAAATAACCTTCAAACATGATATTATATACCGAAGCCTTTTTGTAAAGCTCAACGTCTTTAAAAGCCACAAATCCGCCCATATTAACGATGGCATCCTTTTTACTGCTCATGGTCATCCCATCAGCATATGAAAACATCTCTTTTACAATTTGCTTGATAGATTTATCAGCATAGCCTTTTTCCCGGGTTTTTATGAAGTAGGCATTTTCGGAAAAACGCGCTGAATCAAAAAATACGGGTATTTTATATCTTGTGGCGAGTTTATAAACTTCCTTTAAATTCTCCATACTGACAGGTTGTCCGCCTGAAGAGTTGCATGTAATCGTTACAATAATTGCAGGAATTCGCTCACTTGGATTGCTACTCAATACGGCTTCTAGTTTTCGAAGATCAATATTCCCTTTGAAGGGATGTATTACTGATGGATCAAAAGCTTCATCAATAGTGCAATCAACCGCAGTTGCTTTTCTAAATTCAATGTGACCTTTGGTTGTATCGAAGTGTGTATTTCCTGGTACTAAATCGCCTGTTTTCACCATAGCCGAAAACAAAACATTTTCAGCAGCCCTACCCTGATGGGTTGGTAAAAAATGATCAAAGCCCAGAATGTTTTTGATTGCACTTTTCATTTTAAAAAAAGAAGAAGCTCCCGCATAACTTTCATCGCCCAGCATCATCTCGGCCCATTGTTTATCGCTCATTGCTCCGGTACCGGAGTCTGTCAGAAGATCAATAAAAACCTGATCACTCCTTAAATTAAAAAGATTGTATTTTGCTGCCTTAATCCATTCCTCTCGTTCTTCTCGTGTACTTTTTCTGATCGATTCGATCATTTTAATTTTATATGATTCTGCAAATGGTAATTCCATAACATTAATGTTTCGATTAATAAAATTTTTAAAGAAATAGTGGTGATAAGAAATTAAACTTTAATGCAGGAATGCATCACGCTCTTTAATGTTTACGAAATTGTGTTTTTTACTTAAGTTAACCATTAAGATCATCTTGTTGTGTAAATTTCTTCTGCAAAAATACAAAATATATGGGTCTCAAATCCAATCAATTTTATGAAGCATTTTTAATCCTATTAAAATGTTATAAATAACAGATAAAAACCGGGTTTTAAGATCTCATTTAGTTTGTAAATAAAATGATCGTTTTTTATTTAAGTGATTGTTATAAAATTCACAATAACCATTTGCAGCTCATTTAATTTTTATACTTTTGCAAAAACTAATTAAGGGTATTTATTTTAATAGCAAAAAGGATGATTAAGCATTTATCAGAAATTGTAGAATTAGCAAAAAATAAAAGAACGAGAAAAATTGTAGTTGCTTCAGCAGGAGATGAGCATGTTTTGGAAGCAATTCGCAATGCGCGAGCTGAAGGAATCATTGAGCCCATTTTAGTAGGTGATGAAAGAAATATAAGGGATCTATCAAAAAAAATTAATTTTGATCTGGAAGGAATTAGGGTAATTAATATTGAAGACAAAGAGCAAGCAGCAATCATGGCTGTTTCCCTGATTAAAAACGGTGAAGCGGAAATTTTAATGAAAGGACTGGTTAGCACCGGAATATTAATGAAATGCGTTCTTGACAAAGACAACGGATTACGTAAAGGAAGTACATTAAGCCACGTTGCCCTTTTTGAGACCCCATTTTATCACAAATTATTAGGAGTAACCGATGCAGCCATGAATGTATCGCCAGATTTGGAAAAGAAAATTGCCATAATAGAGAATGCAATTCAAGTATTTCACGGTTTAGGCAATCCAAATCCGAAAGTCGCTATTGTTGGGTCTGTTGAAACTGTAAATCCAAAAATGGAAGCTACCATGCATGCAGCAACCATTTCAATGATGAATTACCGAAAGCAGATTAAAGGCTGTATTATTGATGGGCCCTTGGCTATTGACAATGCAGTATCTAAAAAAGCTTCAGAACTTAAAAATATAACCAGTGATGTTGCCGGCGATGTTGATTTGATTTTAGGACCCGATATTGATGGTGCAAATATCTTATACAAAACCTTAAGTTTCCTTGGTGGTGCCAGTGCAGCTGCGGTTATTATGGGAGCAACTGTTCCAATTGTTTTGACTTCTCGTGCCGATTCAGAAAGAAGTAAGTTTTTATCCATTGCTTTAGCAGCAGCAATCGCATAAGTCGTAATTTTAGATTTTAACCCGATTAATGGAAGAAATTAGAATATTAGCAATTAATCCTGGCTCTACTTCAACAAAAATTGCGGTCTATCATAATGAAGATCCGATTTTTGTTAAGAATATTAAGCATAGCAGTGAAGAGCTTGCTAAATATGAAAAAGTTGTCGACCAACTTTCTTTTCGTAAACAGTTAATAATTGATGAATTAAACGAGGCTGAGATTTCGGATAATCATGTAAAGGCCATTGTAGGACGTGGAGGTTTAGTGAAACCCATTCCATCAGGAGTATATGAAGTTAATGACGCAATGGTTGCCGATTTAATTAATAGTCCGATGGGGGAACATGCAAGTAACCTGGGAGGCCTTATTGCCAGAGATATTGCTTCAAGTTTACCTGATGCAAAAGCTTACATTACCGATCCGGTTGTTGTTGATGAGCTCGCTGAGGTAGCACGAATAACTGGCCATCCTGATTTTCAAAGAAAATCTATCTTTCATGCCTTAAATCAAAAAGCAGTTGCCCGTCAGCATGCACAACAAATTCTAAAAAAATACGAAGACCTGAATTTAATCGTTGCCCACCTTGGTGGTGGAATAACAGTAGGTGCGCATAAAAGAGGCTTGGTTATTGATGTAAATCAAGGTTTAGATGGTGAAGGCCCTTTTTCTCCGGAAAGAAGTGGAACTTTGCCAGTTGGTGATTTGGTTAAAGCTTGTTTTAGCGGCAGGTACACAGAAAAAGAACTGAAAAAAATGATTACCGGAAACGGGGGGCTTGTTGCTTATTTAAATACAAATAATGCCTATGAGGTTGAGCAAAGAGTAAAAGCAGGTGACAAATATGCTAAACTGATTTACTCGGCTATGGCTTATCAAGTGGCAAAATCAATAGGAGCCATGTCGGCTGTGCTTAAAGGTGATGTTGATGGGATTTTAATTACCGGTGGTATTGCCCACGACAAATGGTTCACAAAGCAAATTATTGATCATGTTGAACGGTTAGCGCCTGTTTATGTTTATCCGGGAGAAGATGAGATGAAAGCGCTTGCCTTAAACGCATTAAGAGTGCTTAAAGGAGAGATAGTCCCCAAAATTTATTAATAGGAATACCTATTTCACAATCCAAGATTGGGGATTCAACAAAGTTTTTCCTTTCCAAATTTCAAAATGCAATTCTGTTTTAGACTCTGACTCATTGGTATATACAACTCCCAGCGATTGTCTTGTATTAACTTCATCCCCAGGTTTTACGTAAACATCGATCAAGTTTGAATAAACAGTAAAAAATTCACCGTGACGGATAATAATTGCTTTATTCGTATTTGTAATAGTTCGAACGCTGATAACCCTTCCATCAAAGACCGCCCGGGCATTTTCACCAACATTGGTCATTATATCAATCCCATTATTTTTAATCTTTATTCGCTTTAATACCGGATGGTCGTGTTCACCAAATGTACTCGAAACAATCCCATGCTCCGATGGCCAGGGCAATTTCCCTTTATTACGAATAAGAGTATTCGTTAGCTCAAGTTCAGCATGTGTTAACGCGATAATATCCGAAAGATTTTCAGAACCACTAGCTTTTGCCTTTGCTGCAGCAGTTTTAATTTCTTCTGAAATGATATCGTTTATTGCACGGTTTAATTGCTCGGCTTCTTTTCTTTTTTGCCTGATTTTTTCCCGAAATTGATTTTCTTGTTTAGCAAGGATATTTATCTTGCCGTTTTGTTGTGTTTTTTCTGTTTGTAATACGTTTACTTCATTTTGTTGAAGCTTGAGGATGCTTTGTTTTTCCTGCTTTTGCTTATTTATCGCTTGATTCGTTACAGAAACAGAGTCTTTAATTTGTTCAATTCGTATAGCCTGATGTTTGCGATATTCACTGTAATATTGAAGATATTTTAAGCGCTGAAAAGCCTGATTAAAATTTTCGGCAGCAAAAATATACATGAGCCTATCCTTTGAGTCTCTGTTTTTAAACACATAATTAATTAAAAGTGCGTATTCAGTCTTAGCCTGTTTAAGATCTGATTCCAATGCAAGTATTTTTTTATCATTATTCGATATTTGCCTTTCCAGATTTTTAAGTTCAACAGTATAATTTGAAATAAGCAACTCTCTTTGTCTGATTCTATTATTAATCAGAATTAATTCCTGAAGCGAATTTGTTTTATTTGCCGTAGCAGATTTAAGCAATCGGTTGGTATAATTGATTTCCTCTTCAATTTTTCTTTTTTCGATTTCTAAAGCTTCCTTTTGACTTTGACCATTTGAAACAAATGAAAGCAATAAAAAAAACAGAATAATACCATTTCTTTTAAAAAAATAAATTGATATGTGATTATCAATCATCATCAATTGTTTTATTCAAACTTGGTGATCAGATCAAACTTACTAGGGACATTAAACGGGTAATTAAGTTCTTCGTTAATCGTAATTTTTGAAAATACCAAATGCACCTCAATTTTGCTTTCTGCCTGTAGGTCAAAGTCAACTACCCTTGGAAATAGTTGTTTATCAAGTTCCATAAACTTGCTATAGTTTGCCTGAAGCTTTTTGTTCTCCTTTTTGATTTCTTTTAATGATAGTTGTGATATTTTAAAATTTTCGGGCGAAAGCCAAATACTTTGTATGAAAACAATTGGTTCAATTTCGTGACTTCGAATATAGCGTTTCAGTTTGGCTCTTGATGCTGTTGCTAACTTATATGTCTTATTTTCAATACTGGCCCTAAACTTTCCATCTTCAAAATGGCTTAAATCATTTCCGAGAATCAATGCTTGTAAGACATCAAAATCAATATTTGTGTCTAAAAAATCGTTCAGATAATTATAATCTCCTTCGAAATAGGTTTTGTTCATCCTATTTATAAATTTAACGGAATCGTAGGTAATTAACATTCGTGCTGCTTCGATACCTAAGGCAGGAGAAAACGACACCCAAATCATACTATCTTTTTTGATCCGGATCTGACCTTTAAATTCTGTTTTTTTCTTGTTGTGAACATATTCTAAATTAAACTTGGCATTGAATTGATCGAATTTTAATTCGTTCTCCTTTAACTTATTAAATAAATAATCAATGCCTTCTTCTTTTAATGGCTCTTTAATAATTTTTCTTGTGGCACCGCATCCGGCAGCAATCACTAAAACAAATATTAACAATATATAGCTTGGCTTAACTTTCATCCAATTATTCATATAATTTTTTCTCTTTAATTTTTTTATTTATCCATTCGGATTCTGAACCCTTTTTACGCGCCATTTTCCAGAATTTAACCGCTTTCTTTATATCCCCTAATTGAAATAAAATATCTCCATAATGCTCATAAACTTCTGCACTATTTTGTTCACCAATTTCCATGGCTCTTTCAATTACTATTTTTGCTTCTTCAAATAACTTCATTTTATACAACACCCAAGCTTTTGTATCCAAGTTTGAAGCATTTTCAGGGTCAAGATCAACTGCCTTGAACGACATTCGCTTTGCCTGATCCAGTTTTTCTGAACGTAAAGCCAAATAATATGCATAATTATTAAGTACAACTGAGTTTTCAGGATCTAGTTTGAGAGCACTTTCATAGGCTTGATCAGAGTCAGTGTTATTATCTAATTCGTGATAAGCATCTCCTAAAAAAGAATAAAACTGAACAGATAAGGCTGCATTGCTTTGCACCAATACCAGACCTTTCTTATAGTAAGAGATTGCTTCTTCGTAGTTCTTGTTTTGAAAATTAACAAGCCCTGAAAATAAGTATGCCAATGGCCTATCAGGAAATAATTCAATAACTTTGCGACTATGTTCGGCCATAGCCTTGAAGTCGGATAGTGCAGATTCGGTAATGAGCAATTGTTCCCAGGATCCAAAAAGAGTACTATCAATAGAAATGGCCTTTAATAGTGATTCCTTGGCTTTTATAAAATCTCGTGCCTGAAATAAAATTTCTGATTTAATTGAATGAATACGTGAGTTTTCAGGATATTTATTGGCCAACAATGAAACCAACTCTTCGGCTTCTTTATTCCTTTCACTAAAAATTTGCTCAACAGTATAATAAGAGACCAAAATCTGAATTTTGGAATCGATATCTAATTGGTCGTTTTCAAAACCAGTTTTTAATTCCTGAAATGCTCTTAAAGTATCTCCTGATTTTCGGTAAAAATCGGAAAGTGAAATGTGGATGTAGGGATTTTCCGGATCTAATTCGGTAATTTGTTTATAGGCATTTAAAGCCTTTTCATCCAAATCATTTTTTAAACATAATTCTGCCAATAATGCATAATATCTGGCCTCTGTTGGGAACTCATGGATTAATTTTTCAATTTCGCCAATACCAGATTCAACTTGATTCAAATTCTGATATAATTTCTGTTTTTGAATTGCAAGTTGTTCGGTAACCCCAATTTTATTTTCAATAGTGTTTAATGCTTTGATAGCCTTTTCGTATTCTCCGATTATGATATAATTCTGAGCCAATTCTTCAGTATATTCAAGGTTCTCGGGATTCTGTCTTGATAAATCTTCCAAAACTTCTACGCTCTTTTGATACGATTTATCTATTTTATAAATATTCGAAAGCAATAGTTTATACCAGATATTGGTAGTGTCTATTTTAACCGTACTTTCTGCCAATTTTTTTGCGGACTCAATCTCATTATTCATGAGATAAATAGTGGCAAGTTCGTACATCGATGCAGCGTCATCCGGAACGAGCTCAATACATCTTTTGTATAAGTCTTCGGCTTTCTTTAGATTCCCCAGGTTCTTTTCTTTATTGGCTTCTACAAATAATGTTGCGTTTTCTTTAAGGTTTAAAGTTGAGATTTTTTGATCGATTTCAATATTCGTTTTTTGGCTAAATCCTATGATGGGTTTTCCAGTAACAATTAAAATAAGAAGGATTATATTAATTATTTTTTTCATCAATGCTATTCTATTATATTTTTAATTTGTTCTCAGTCCTGTATAATAAATCTGGTAATACTTGCTTTGAGTGATTAATCATATCAATATTTATAAATATCCTATTAGAAGATCAATTAATTATAGCTGAAAGAACATAGCGAATATTTTCAGGTAAAACTATTTTCAAAGCTGATAAAATTAAGGTGCTAAATTACAGAAAATATGCATTCAACCAGATTAATGATGACTACAATAAAACTGCTATAGGATAATTAGTTAGAGAAAAAGGATTTAAAATCTTTACGTTCTGTAATATACACAGTTAAAATGAATATCATCAACAAAAATGTACTCACTAGAAATCTAAAAAGCACATCTTCAATTTTAAGAAAATGGTTTATGAGAACTAAAACAATCGACAGGCTTATGTATGCAATTATTTTTCCTATTTGATAATTAATCACGAAATATTTCATCCCGATAAAATAAGATGCGATCATCATTGAGCCATAACACAAAAGGGCTGCCCATGCCGACCCCATATACCCAAAACGAGGAATCCAGAGTAAATTAAAGACTACGGTCAAAACAGCTCCTCCTATTGCTATAAAAGCACCATAAATAGTTTTATTGGTTAATTTGTACCAAATTGATAGATTGTAGAATATCCCTAAAAACAAATATCCCATTAATAATAATGGAATCACTGCGATTCCTTCTCTAAAATTAACCCCGATGATAAGTACGACAATGTCGATATATAACATTAATCCTAAAAAAATAAAGGAAGTTGCAATTACAAAGTAATTCATAACCCTGGCATAGACAATCCTTGAGTCCTTCTCTTTTTCGTGCGAAAAGAAGAATGGTTCGGCTGCATATCGAAATGCCTGTACAAATAAATTTAGCAAGAATGCTATTTTTATACTGGCTGAATAAATTCCAATCTGTTGCTCCGCAATGTCTTTAGGTAATATATATTTCATTAATAGTCGACCATAAGTTTCATTCATTACCCCTGCCAATCCTGTCAATATTAATGGTAATGAATAAACCATCATTTTCTTCCACAGCTTAAAATCAAAATTAAACCTAAAGTCTTTTAATTCGGAGTATAATAATACCAAAGTAATAGCACTAGCCGCAAGATTTGAAATAAAAACATAAACAATTAAACTCCATTCAGGTTTAAAAAAGAGCAGAATAATTTTACTAACAGAAGGGTTCGCAACTTTTAACAAGAATGGACACAATAATAAGAACATTAGATTCAATCCAATGTTGACAGCTATATTAACAAACTTAATGGTCGCAAACTTAATTGGCCTGTTTTGAGCACGTAATTTTGCGAATGGAATGGCTGTAATCGCGTCAAAAGCAAGAATAAATCCAAATAAAATTACATATTCGAGATTATCCGGATATTCGATCAATCGTGCAACATTCTTAGCAAAGAGAACAACAAAAAAAAGAAAAATTAATGATGAGGTAAGAATAGATGATAGAATCGTATTATAAACATTTTTTTTTCCTTTTTCGATCTCTGAATATCTGAAATAAGTAGTTTCCATTCCATACGTAAGAACAATAAAAGCCACGGCAACAAATGCGTACATCACATTTACAACCCCATATTCTCCCTGAGTGAAAACTCTTGTGTACAAAGGAACAAGAAGATAATTAAGTATCCTTCCAATGATACTTGAAAAGCCATAAATAACTGTTTGACCGGCTAATTTTTTGATCGGATTCAAAATGCTAATTTTAGAGAGTAAAGTTAACAAAATGGATTATCAAACAACATCTGCTTCTAAAATAGGCTGAGGAAATGATATATAAAATGTGCTTCCAATTCCAGTTTCTGATTCAAACCAAATATCACCGCCAGTATTAACAATAATATTTCTTACAATTGCCAATCCTAAACCCATTCCACTTGTCTTTGTTGTAAAACTTGGAGTGAATATTTTATCCGACATTTCTTTTGATATTCCAGAACCATTATCTGCGACAATAACGATTAGCTCAGAATTTGATTTTTTTACAGAAATAGTAATTTGGCCATCTTTTTTAGATGCCAATGCTTGTATAGAGTTTTTAAATAAATTATTAAATACTCGAAGTAATTGATTTTTATCCGCAATAATTATGTATTCATTTTCGGGTAAGTGCAACACATATTCAACAGTTGAATCCTCTTTGAATAATCCAACAGCATTATGAATTATTTTCTTTAAGTCGACTGGTTCCATTTTTTGGACAGGCATTTTGGCAAAATCTGAGAAAGCGCTGGCGATATCAGATAATGAGTCAATTTGTTCAATACTTGTTTTTGTAAATCTATTTAGTCGTTGATCCCAATCCTTTTCATTTTCATCCCATGCTTTTTTTAAGTACTGGACACTCAATTTTAGCGGCGTCAAGGGATTCTTAATTTCATGAGCCACTTGTTTAGCCATTTCTCGCCAAGCACTCTCCCGCTCCGATCTTGCTAATAAATTAGCACTTTTACTTAATTCGTCAATCATCCTATTATATTCTGTAACCAGGCCTCCTATTTCATCTTTGCGATCCCATTTTATTTTTTCATTTGATTTACCCAGCCTTATTCCACTAATGCTTTGCCTAATTAATAGTAATGGTTTTGATATTCTTCGTGAGATCACCATGGTAACCAATAAAGCGATTATAAAAAACAATACATAAATGTTAAAGAGGGCGACAAGAAAGCTTGTAATTTCAGTTTGAAGCTCTTTTTGCCGAGCAAAATATGGTAAATTTAAATATGCAATAAGTTTATTTTGAGAATTTCGAAATGGTACATATGCGGATAAATACTCATACTCTCCAATTTTTTCATTTTGAATAAAAAGTAGTTTTTCTTTTTTCGCCAATACATCATAAGCTGTAACATTCATTAATTTGGAAATCAAACCTACATCAAATAACGGCAATCTTGATGACGCAATTAATCTACCGTCTAGCGAATATAGGTTGATATCGGAGAAAAAAACCAACGAAAATTTTCCAAGCCATCCATTTAGTGTTTCATACATTGCCGGACTTATGCTATCTGCCCCTGCTAATTTGTGGTCAAGTTCAACTAAAACTGAATGAGCTTTTTCACTTAAAATTTCATTGTTTTTTTTGTCATTTAATTGAACAAGAAAGAGTAATGTAGTAACACCTATAACCAAAAATGAAGTTAGAATGATGCCGAATAAAGTGAATTGTAGTCTATTTCTGAAGCTGATTTGAATATTGAATATTTTATAGGAGAATCCGGTTAACATGTAAAAGGATGTTAAAAAAAAGGCCAGGAAAATAAAGAAGTAAGAAAATGGTGCAAGAATATCAATTAAGTCTTTGTTTTCCTTACTAATGATAAAATTAGTTTCTTCATCTTTATTTATTAAAATGTGATTATATCCGTTACTTTCAAATTGATTACTTCTATCTTTAAGTTCTTGATAATATTGAAGATTTGCACTATAATCATAGTCGCCAAATTTATAAACAAGCTCATTTTGTTTATATTTTGCCATAGAATAATTCACTAATTCTGCACCCGATATATTTGAAGCTTCATCTATCAATAGCTCAGGATAACCAAGACCCTCCTGTATAAATTCTGAATCCAATTCAATAAATATGAACCTTCCAGCTTCCTTATCTATTTGCGGAAAAAACAATCGAATGATGTATGAATTGTTGATAGAATTATTTCTAAAATAAAATAAATCCCTCTTATTGGTTGCATTTCCAAACTCTGAAATAATTTCTGAAAAATAGGTAGCGCAACTAACCATGTAATCATCTGTATTAAAACTCAAGAATGTGGCAGAATCACAAATTGTTATACGTGGTTTATAATTTATTGAAGCTTCAGCATCAAAAATACCCTCTATTCTGTGTATGATGTTCAATTCATTATTGTCTTTATCAAGATGATAAACCGTTTTAAGAATTATTGAATCTCCATAAATTTTATCAATCAATTTCTCGAAAACATATTCAGCCATCGGATCCCTATCTCCAGCAATAGACTCAGCCATTACAGTGCGTTGCTCAAATTCCTTTTTAGTTAAAATATCAGACGATAGAAATCCAAGATATAAAGCAAATATCAAAAGAAAGCTTATTATATTCAATGATGTAATCTTAGAATCTTTTTCTTCTAGAAAAAGGATCATAAAGGTGAAGCCACCTATCAGAAGAACCGTACTAAATACAAGTTCGGAAAACACATATGTTATTATCGCATAACCAATTAAAATTCCGGCACCTACTAAATACCTCTGAATTCTTTTATGAAACTGCTCATAAATTTCCAATAAAATAACGCGTCCGAAAAAATAGACGGCTAAACTAAAACTGCATGCAATAAAAAATGAAATAATAGTAATTGATCTATGTGCAATAAAATCTTGTCCAAACTCAATGGATACCTGAGAATTCTTAAATAAACTTATAATTACATATTCGTAAAGATGAAATATGATAAAAAATGTTAAAATCAAAATGCTCAGGCTCACAATACGTCTTAATTGACTGTTAGTCATATTGTTGGCCGTTTTTTTTCGAAACTGATCAAAACTATAAGACAAGAACAGGAAGAAAAAAGAATTTACAAACAA